>JAITON010000101.1 GCA_031289935.1 Treponema sp. | reverse complement strand
GTGTAGAGGGCGTCGTGGCCGCAGCCGAAGCTAAAGATTTCGACATACTCCAGCGTCGGATTCCGCGCGGCAATGATGGCCCCGGCAAGCAACCGCGCGTGGTTGTTGTTCGTGATGTCGAGCATGGTTTTGGAGAGGTTGACCTCCTGGAGCCCCGGCAGGGAATCCAGGGTGAGCACCGGGATGCCAAGACTGGTGAAATACCGGGACAGATTGTGGTTCACCAGCTCGTCATACTGATAGTGCCGCCCCCCCATCACCACCGCAAAGCCGCCTTTCCGCTCAACCCCGGCGATAATCCTGCCGCCCTCCTCGGCCATGGCCCGGTTGAAGTCTTTCAGGGCGGCGTCCCCCTGGGCGATGGCCTTCCGGGTAAGACCGCCCTCCACACCGAAGGTTTCCCCCATGTAGCGGCACAGTTGGGCGTCCCGGTCTTTATCGGTAAACCAGTGGAATATAGGCGTATCCAGCGGCGTGCCGTAGCGCAGGGCGGGATTGTCGGAATAACGGGTAACCAGGGGATAACCCTTAAGAACCGGGCAGGTGTACGTGCTCAGGGGCTCGCTGTTGTCCGAGGGCAGGCGGTTCACCATGGGGAAGAATATCCGGTCCACACCCCCCGGCCCGGCCAGGTCGTGAATGTGCCCGTGAACGAGTTTGGCGGGGAAGCATACCGTGTCGGAGACGACAAAGGGCAGCCCTTTTTCAAAGAGTTTCTGCGAGCTGGGCCGGGAAACCCGGGTATTGAAGCCCAGGGCCTGAAAAAAAACCGTCCAGAAGGGCATGGAGCGCCAGAAATCCAGAACCCTCGGCAGCCCTATGGTAATAGGGCGCTGGGGGCAGAGCCTCGTAACCGGATACTCCTTAAAGAGCAGCCCTTCCCGGAACTTGAGCATATCGGGAGCCCTGTCTATCGCCTGATTGACCCGGCTTACCTGTGCCCGGACATGCGGGTCCCCGGGATCGCCGGTAATCTCCCCCCGTTCGCAGCGGTTGCCGGTAACCCAGCTTAGGCCATGGCTGAATGTTACCAGGGTGCGGTTGCAGTTGTTCGTGCAGAAATTACAGCGCAGGTTATCCTGCTGGGTATAGTCAAAGCCCTCCATGGCGTCCAGGCCGATAAAGCGGCTCCCCCCGCCACGCTCCGCCGCATGGCGCTTGGTCAAAAGGGCGATACCGATGGCCCCCATCTCGCCGGGATAGGGAGCGCGGACCACCTCCCGGCCCAGGTACTGTTCCAGGGCCCGCAGCACCGCATCGTTCTTGAAGGCGCCTCCCTGCACCACAACCTTTTCCCCCAGGCTGGAGACGTTGGTGATGCGCACCACCTTGGTGAACACGTTCTCGATGATGGACCGGCAAAGGCCCGCCATGATGTCAGCGGCGTCCTTCCCGTTCTTCTGTTCCGTGATGATCGTACTGTTCATAAAGACCGTACAACGGCTCCCCAGTTCCGCGGGGTGTTTCGCGTTGAAGGCCGCCTCGGCGATCTGGTCCACGGGAATGTTCAGGCTGGCGGCGAAGTTTTCCAGGAAAGAGCCGCAGCCGGAGGAGCAGGCTTCGTTCAGGGTGATGTTCGTCACAATGTCCCCGGAAATAGCGATAGCCTTCATATCCTGGCCGCCGATGTCCAGGATAAAACTCACCCCCGGCGCGTACTTCTGCGCCGCCGCCGCGTGGGCCACGGTCTCCACCGTGTGATAGTCCGCCCCAAAGGCCTTGTCGAAAAGGAGTTCGCCGTAGCCCGTGGTCCCCAGGGCGATAATCTCCAGCTCTATCCCCAGGGCATCGTACTTGCGCTTGAGGCCGGTAAGAGCATCCCGGATTACCCGGAGGGGATCACCCTGATTGTTGGAATAGAAACTATCGACTACATATTCGTCTTCGTTGAGTAGTACAAATTTTGAGGTAGTACTTCCGGCATCGATGCCGAGATAGACCGGCAGCCGTACCCGGCCGACCGGGTCTGTATGGGGGGGGGGGGGGGGGGTATTTATTGATGCCTTTCTTTGAAGGCAAAGCGTTCTTCGGGAGAACTAAAATACTTCCGGGCCGGCTCCCGTTCCGGCTCCCGAAGATTTTCACGGTACCGCATCAGCGCGTCCAGGGCATGGGGCAGGCTGAAGTCCGCCCCGGCGCCCCGGGCCTGGGGGAAGAGCTCGTCCACCGCCAGGGCCGCCCCGCAGGCGATCAGGGTTTCGGGGCGCTCCGGCCTTATGACGCCCCCCTCGTCGAGGCCCAGCCGCCCGGCAAAGACGCGGATAAGCGTGGGGTTAAAGGTAAGGGGGCCGCCTTCAAAGATAATGGGGGGCCTGAGTTCCAGGCCCTGGGCCAGGCCGCCGATAGTCTGCTTGACAATAGCGTGGAAGGTAGAGAGGGCAATATCCTCCCGGAGGCCGCCCTGGTTCAAGAGGGGCTGAATGTCCGTCTTGGCAAAGACCCCGCAGCGGCCCGAAATATCGTAGACCGCCGTTCCCTTGGCGGCCAGAGCCTCAAACTCCTCCACAGGGATGCGCAGCAGGCTGGCAACTTCGTCGATAAAGGCCCCGGTGCCCCCGGCGCAGCTCCCGTTCATGCGCATATCGGAGGCCACAAGCCGTCCGGCCGCCTCGTCGTAATAGAAGAAGACGATCTTGGCGTCCTGGCCGCCCAGCTCAATAGCGACCCGGGCCTGGGGGTAAAAGCTGCGGACGGCCACCGCGTTGGCCACCACTTCCTGAATGTAGGGGGCGTGGATAGCCTCCGCAATGGGTTTGCCCCCTGAACCGCAGACCGCCGCCCGGAACTCGCCACCCGGAAACTCCGCCGCCGCCTCGGCCAGAAGCTCCCGCAGAACCGCCGCCTGCTCGGCATGGTGCCGCCGGTACCGGGAAAAGAGGAGCTCCCGGCCCTCCATGACGATGGCCTTGACCGTGGTGGAGCCCACATCAACCCCCAAACGCACGGATGCCTCCCTTCCGCA
>JAITON010000050.1 GCA_031289935.1 Treponema sp. | reverse complement strand
CTTTATCGTACAATATACCCTGGTCTACTCGTGTAGTTTGCCGGATGGCGCATGGCCTCTGCCGATATTCAGCAGCTTCACCAGAAAGGCTATGTGCCCCCCCGTGATACTGCTTATCGCCATGTGGAGGCCCCGGATCGGCGAGTAGCTTACCGTGTCCACCGCAATCTGCCGGGCCTCCGCCTCCGCGCCGGGGAAACGCCGGTCAATCTCCTTGTTGAGGAACTTCCAGAGGAGCCTTCCGATAAACGTGTCCTTGATATCTTCAAAGCTCGTGTTGATGCTGAAGGCCCCCGGCCCGCGGCCCCCTTGGGGCTCCGCCTGGGGAATGGGCCGCCCCAGGACCGCCTCAAAAGAGGCCGCCCCTATGTCCAGCCCCCCCGGGGCTAGTTCCCTCGGAACCGTGTCCCGGGCCGGCTTGAGGGCATAGTAGTCCGGGGCTTTCTCCCGGAGACCGGCCAGCAGGGCCTCCTTGCCGTCGCCTTCCACCTGGATGGCCGCTTTTAAGCGGATGTCCCGGCTGGACGCGCCGATAAGGACGCGGTACTCGCCGCCCTCAATGGCCCAGGTCCTGGCGGGAAGGTTATAGTAGGCAAAACTCCGTTCGTCCAGGGAAAAGCTGACGCTCCGGCTCTCCCCGGCCTTAAGAAAGACTTTCTCAAAGCCCCGGAGCTCTTTTTGGGGCCGGAAGATCGCCGGTTCCCCGGCCTCCACGTAGAGCTGTACCGTCTCGGCCCCCTCCCGGGCGCCGGTGTTTTTCAGCGTTATCGTGGCCCTGACCGAATCCCCCGGCTTAAAGCTTGACCGGCTCAGCGAGAGCCCCGAGTACTCAAAGCTCGTGTAACTGAGCCCGAAACCCAGGGGATAGGCCACGGCCTTACCGGCGGTATCGTAGTAACGGTAGCCCACAAAGACGCTCTCCCGGTATTCGACGGTACGGACCCCGGGGAAGTAGCGGTAGGCCGGCGTATCCGCCAGGGACAGGGGCCAGGTCTCCGCGAGCTTTCCCGAGGGGTTCACTGCCCCGGTGAGGAGATCCGCCAGAGCCCCGCCCACGGCCTCTCCCCCCAGATAGGCCAGGAGAATCGCCTTTACCCTATCGGCCCAGGGGAGGCTCACCGGGGAGCCGGTCATGAGCACTACCAGGGTATTGGGGTTGGCCCCGGCCACCGCCTCAATGAGCCGGTTGTGGGCATCGGGCATGTCCAGGCTCTTACGGTCGTAGCCTTCGCTTTCGTATTCGTCGGGGAGGCCCGCAAAGACGAGGGCGATGTCCTTTTTTGCCGCCAGTTCCACGGCTTCCCGGATCAGGGCCTCCTCATCGGCCTCCTGTTTGACGACTCCGGAGATCCAGCCCGTAACGGCCCCTAGGGTATAGCCCGGCGCGTATTCCGCCGGGACTCCCGCTTCCAGGAGGGCTTCCAGGGGGCTATCCACCTTGAAGGGGTTGATCTTGCTGGAACCGCCGCCCTGGAAGCGGGGTGTCTTGGCAAAGGCCCCGATCACTGCCACGGTCTTACCGGCGGCCAGGGGGAGGCTCCCGCCCTCGTTCTTGAGGAGTACCGCCGATTGGGCCGCCGCCTTCCGCGCCAGGGCATGATGGGCATCACTACTAAAGGAGCAGCCCTTATGGGCCTCCAGGGTTTTCTGGGATTTCTGAATAAGCTCAATGATTCTAAGAGCCGGCTTGTCCAGATCCGCTTCGCTCAAGCTTCCCCGGCGGAGGGCCTTGACGATCTGCTTATCGTTATAGGGCCCTGAGCCGGGCATCTCCAGGTCCATCCCGGCGGCAATGCCTGTGGGACGGTCTGCCGTGGCCCCCCAGTCGCTCATCACCAGGCCCTTAAAGCCCCATTCCTCCCGCAGGATCGTGGTGAGAAGCTCCCTGTGTTCGCTCGCGTAGGTCCCGTTAATCACATTGTAGGAGCACATGATGGTCCAGGGGGCCGCCTGCTTAACCGCCCGTTCAAAGGCGGCCAGGTAAATTTCCCGCAGGGCCCGCTCGTCCACCACGGAGTCGCAGATTAGCCGGGCCAGTTCCTGGTTATTGGCGGCATAGTGCTTAAGGCTCGTCCCCACGCCCTTTTCCTGGATTCCCCCGATCATAGCCGATGCTAGTTCCCCCGCCACATAGGGGTCTTCGCTAAAGTACTCGAAGTTCCGGCCGCAGAGGGGGCTCCGCTTGATATTCACCCCGGGGCCGAGGATCACCGAGACCTCTTCCTTTAAGGCCTCTTCGGCCATAGCCCCCCCGATCTCCGCCAGGAGACTAGGGTCAAAGCTCGAGGCCGTGGCGCAGGCTGCGGGGAAGCAAGTGGCCGGCACGCTTTCGTTGTTTCCCAGGTTGTCGCTGGCCCCGGCCTGTTTCCGCAGCCCGTGGGGCCCGTCGCTCACCATCACGTTCCCGATGCCCAGCCGGGGAATCGCCTTGAGCTTCCAGTAATCCAGCCCCGAACAAAGGGAAGCCTTCTCCCCTACCGTCAACTGCGCGAGAATCTCCTCTGCTTTCATCATGCTTCCTCCTCAGTGCTGATTCTACAAATCCTTCAGATCCTTCAGATCGAAGGGTGTTTCCTGATACACAAAATTGATCCAGTTTAAAAAAAACAAATGCGCGTGGGCCCGCCAGCGGACCACCGGGGCCTTTGCCGGATCGTCCCCCGGATAATAGTTCTTCGGGATGGCAATGTCGAGCCCCTTGGCCAGGTCCCGGTGGTACTCCCGGTCCAGGGTCAGGGAATCGTATTCCAGGTGGCCGGTTACGTAAATCTCCCGCCCTTCCCGTGCCGTGGCTATAAAAACCCCCACCTCAGCGGTCTCGGACTCAATGCTCAGGGCCGGATTAGCGGCGATGGCATCCCGGTCGCTTTCGGTGTGCCGGGACTGGGGGGCCAGGAACTCGTCGTCAAAGCCCCTGAACAGGGCTGTATGCCGCTCGTTCACCCCGTGGGGAAAGATCCCGAAGAGCTTCCTCGCCCGCAGCTTTTTGGGGATACCGTAGTGCCGGTAGAGCCCCGCCTGGGCTCCCCAGCAAATATGGAAGATCGAAAAAACGTTCTTTCGGGAATAGTCCAGTACCGCCGCTAATTCCGGCCAATAATCCACCGCCTCAAATTCCAGGGTCTCCACCGGCGCCCCGGTTACAATCAGCCCGTCAAACCGGACCCCCAGGGCGATGATCTCTTCGGAATTGATGTAGAATTTTTCGAGGTGCCCCGGCGGTGCGTTCCGGGACTCGTGGCTCCCCATGCGGATAAAAGTGATATCCACCTGGAGGGGCGAGTTCCCCAAAAGCCGGAGGATTTGTATCTCTGTGTCCACCTTGGTGGGCATCAGGTTGAGGATCCCCACCTTGAGGGGCCGGATATCCTGATGCTCCGCCCGGTCTTCGGTCATGACAAAAACATTTTCCCCCCGTAGGGAGTTATAAGCGGGCAAAGCCTGCGGAATCTTGATAGGCATACCGGATTTATGCTAGCAGAGTTGGGAAAACTTATCAAGATATTGTCAAAAGGCCCGGTCTGGGCTATACTGAAGCAACGGAGGATGCAGCCATGGACCGGGAAGCGCGGATCAAGGACCTTATATCAAAAATGACCCTGGAAGAGAAGGTGTCGCAGCTCAGCTACACCTCTCCGGCCATAGAACGCCTGGGGATTCCCCAATACAACTGGTGGAACGAGGCCCTTCACGGGATCGCCCGGGCAGGCCTTGCCACGGTCTTCCCCCAGGCCATCGCCCTGGCGGCCAGCTTCGACGAGGTCTTTATCCGCCAGGTGGCCTCGGCCATTTCCGATGAGGCCCGGGCCAAGTACAACGAGGCCGTCAAACGGGGCAACCGGAACCAATACTACGGGCTGACCTTCTGGACCCCCAACATCAACATCTTCCGGGACCCCCGCTGGGGCCGGGGCCAGGAGACCTACGGTGAGGACCCTTTTCTCACTGGCCGTATCGGGCTGGCCTTTATGCAGGGCCTCCAGGGTGACGACCCGGAGCGCCTCAAAACTGCGGCCTGCGCCAAGCACTTTGCCGTCCATTCGGGGCCCGAAAAACTCCGCCACGTCTTTGACGCCCAGGTCTCCCAAAAAGACCTCTTCGAAACCTACCTCCCGGCCTTCAAACTCCTGGCCGAAAACGGCGTAGAGGCCTTCATGGGGGCCTACAACCGCACCCTGGGGGAGCCCTGCTGCGGCAGTACCTATCTATTAAAGGACATCCTCCGTGGGGCCTGGGGCTTCAAGGGCCATGTTACCTCCGACTGCTGGGCCATTCGGGACTTCCACGAGAACCACAAGGTTACCAGATCCCCGGAGGAATCCGCCGCCCTGGCTCTGAACGCCGGCTGCGACCTCAACTGCGGCTGCACCTATCCCATGCTCACCCTGGCCTGCAAACAGGGCCTGGTAACCAGGGCGGCCATCGACGCGGCCCTCAGCCGGCTCCTCCGCACCCGCTTTAAGCTCGGTATGTTCGACCCGCCGGAGCAGGACCCCTACGCGAAACTGGGCCGGGAAACCATCGGCTCAGAAAAACACCGGCAGCTTGCCCGTGAAGCCGCCCAAAAGTCCATCGTCCTGCTCAAAAACGAGGGGAATCTCCTCCCCCTGGACGATTCGGCCAAGACTATCACCCTGGTGGGCCCCGCTGCGGCCAACATCCAAAGCCTCCTGGGCAACTACTACGGTCTCAACTCCCGGCTCGTAACCATCCTGGAAGGCCTGGCCGCCAAGGTGGGCGAAAAACCCGCCATCAGTTTTGAGTACCGCCAGGGCTCTTTGATGTACGATGATATCCACCAGAGCTTCCAGGCCTTCGGCGCTACGGGCCATGACGATGCCCCCATGTTCGGTCTGGACAATACCGATGTGGTTATCGCCTGCTACGGCCTGGACGGGGCCATGGAGGGCGAAGAGGGGGACGCCATCGCCTCGGACTCCAACGGCGACCGGGACGCCATAGAACTGCCGCCCTGGCAGCTCAAGTTCCTCCGCCGCATCCGCAAGGCCGGTAAAAAGCTGATCCTCGTCCTCACGGGCGGCAGCCCCATCGCCTTTCCCGAGGACATCGCCGATGCCATTCTCTTTGCCTGGTACCCCGGTGAGGAAGGGGGCAATGCCCTGGCGGACATCATCTTTGGCGACGCAATCCCCTCGGGCCGGCTCCCCATCACGTTCCCGGCCTCCACCGCCCAGCTCCCTCCCTACGAGGACTACGCCATGCGCGGCCGGACCTATCGATACATGGAAGAAAAGCCCCTCTACCCCTTCGGCTTCGGCCTTTCCTACACGAGCTTCCGCTTCGACAGCCTCAGTCTTTCTGCCGATACGATCGCCGCCGGGGGCAGCGTCAAAGCAAGCCTGAGCCTCAGCAATACCGGCAGCCGGGACGCCGTTGAAGTGGTGCAGATCTATGCCGCCCGGGAAAATCGCCGTGCCACCGATCCCATCACGAGCCTCCGGGCTTTTCGCCGGGTAGCCGTCCCTGCGGGCAAAACCCTCAGGGTCGAGTTCGAGCTGGCCGCCGCCGCCTTTGAGTCCGTCAACGAGGCCGGCATCAGCGTTCTGGAGCCCGGCGCCTATACCCTTACCGCCGCCGGAGCCGCCCCCATCCCCGTGGCCCTGGAGCGGGGCGCCGCCCGGCCCGTGAGCGCTATCATCAAGGTACTATGAGGATATCCACCAAGGGCCGCTATTCCCTGGAGGCCCTGCTTTATCTGGCCCTCCTTCCCCCCGGCGGCTATATCAGTACCCGGGTGATTGCCGAAGGTACCGGCATTTCCGAAGGCTACCTGGAACAGCTCTTTATCCCCCTGCGAAAGGCCGGTATCCTCCAGGGTATCCGGGGCCCCCAGGGCGGCTATAAACCCGGCAGATCCCTGGAGCAAATCAGCGCCGGCGATATCCTGCAGGCCGTGGAAGGCCCCCTGGAAATTGCCGCCTGCGCCACGTCCAGCACAAAAGCCCCCTGCCCTCGGGAATCCTCCTGCGAAAGCATCGGCCTCTGGAATGAACTCTACCGGGAAATCACCGGCTGCGTCGGCGCCATCACGCTCCAGGAACTGGCCGAAACCTGCCGTACCATGGATACCCTGGAGTACACTATATGAAGATTTCCACCCGGGGAAGGTACGGTATCCGCCTCCTGCTGGATCTGGCGGAACACTGCGCCGGGCCCCATGTTTCCCTGGCCAGCATCGCCGAGCGGCAAAACATTTCGGTCCGTTACCTGGAGCAGGTAGTCATCATTCTCCGCCGCAGCGGCTACATCCGTTCCATCAAAGGGACCTCAGGCGGCTATACCCTCACCCGCCCTCCCGAGGAAATCATCATCGGCGATGTTCTCCGGCTGCTCGAAGGCGATATGCTGGTGATTGATCCCCCCAGACCCCAGACCCAGGAAACCCTCCTGCAACGCTGCCTCAGGCTCATGGTCTACGAACGTCTCAATAACCGCATCGCCGAGGCCATCGACAACAAGACCCTGGCCTCCCTCTTCCCGGGCAGCCAAAGCGCCATGTACTATATATGAGGCTAGTATAAACAGCTTGCCGGGCTTACCAAGCTTGCCGGGCTTGCCTGGCTCGCCGGGCAGGACTACTCTACAGCATACGTTTGGAACAGTTCTTTTATATAATCCAGGGTGAGCACCTTGTCCAGGGGAATCTCCACCTTTTTTATAAAGGGGGTTTCGGCCATGGCAAGAAGCCATTCCGCTTTTCCATCGAGCGAGTCGCCGTTAGCAGGGTTGGATGCCGGCAGCTTCCGGGTATCCTCGTCGTCATGGAAAAAGGTGACAAAAACCCAGCGGCTGGCAAAATACTGGTCATAATCATCGGCGGCGCGTTTAAAGCCTTCGAGTATGTCTTTGTCCCATTTGACAAACACCGTAGTCCGCCCGTCCGCCACCAATGTGTTCATGTCTTCGGTGAACAGAGCCGACACTGTTTCTGAGTTGAAGTTGTCCGTCTCGTCTCTCAGCTTATACATACGCTCATAGCTAAACTTGTATACGCCTTCTTCCAGCTCCTCGTCAAACTCGAAGGAGCACAGCGGATTGTCCACAATGAAAAGATAATGGGGCCGCGTATTCTTTCTGGGCGGCAGGTT
>JAITON010000042.1 GCA_031289935.1 Treponema sp. | reverse complement strand
TGCGCCGTTGCGTAGGCTGTATCCCAGTCCTCAAGCTGGCCGGCCAGGGCCGCCAGGGCCTCCGGCGGGATGTGGGTCCAGGCGGGGGGCGCCCCCGTGCACTTATCGTTCACATATTTGAGCAGATACTGCGCCCATTTGCTGAATGCCGCCTCCGGGCGGGGGATATAATCTTGTCTATGTGCCATAAAATACTCCTTTTTTGCTTTATGCAAAGATTTTCTCTGTTGGGGTGCGTCCCCCAAAACCTGGGGTGCGTCCCCCAAAACCTGGGGTGCGTCACCCAAAGTCTGGGGTGCGTCCCCCAAAACCTGGGGTGCGTCCCCCAAAGCCTGGGGTGCGCCCCCCAAAACCTGGGGTGCGCCCCCCAAAGTCTGGGGTGCGTCCCCCAAAACCTGGGGTGCGCCCCCCAAAGCCTGGGGTGCGCCCATCAAAACCTGGGGGAACCCCCTTTAAGATTTGCGTAACGCAATTCCTGTTTGTACCCAGAGGTAGAGAAAAAATTGGTTTGGAAAAAAGACCGGGTTTAACGGGCCGGAATACCGGGCGCCATGGGGGGGGGGGGGGGCTTCCAATCCAGGGGGATTGCGCAATCCGGCGTTGCCGGATTGCGGCGCCGGTTGCATACGCCAACAGCGCGAGTCTGGCCGGCCCCCGCGGGGCCACAATCTGGCTTTGCCGGATTGCAGGGCCTTATGGGGGCCGGTTTTACGCTGCTTTGTTCAGAACTTTGTGCCGTTAGCATGGTGTAAGTATAGACCTTCCTGATAATAATGTCAAGCCCTTTTGCATAAATTTGCGTTTTTTGGAGATTTTTTATCGATTTTTTCAGGAATTCGCCTATTTTGCAAGATTTCTCTTGACAAAAGCTCCGTCCTTGGGTATTATTAAGATATCAATTTGATATCAGATAGTTTGTTATCAAGAGGAGTACGAAATGAGTGAGAAAACGATTGGCCGGGATCCGGTCATGGACGAAAGAGCCGCTCCGGCGGCCAACGGCATGGGCATGTTGCTCTTGAATATCCTGCTGGAACTGGGGACCATCGCCCTCTTCTGCTGGGGGGTCTACCAGGCGACCGAGGGGACGGGCCCCCTGCCGGAGGGGCTGAACCTGGCGATGATCATCGTAACGGGCTGCTACTACTGCCTGCTGGGGCCCCTGGTCTTTATGGGCTTCAAGGTACTCAAACCCCGGGAGGCTCTGGTGCTGACCCTCTTCGGCAAGTACTACGGGACTTTGCGGGGGCCGGGCTTCTTCTTCGTAAACCCCTTTGTGAGCGTCATGAACCCGGTTTCGGGGGAGGCCACCTCGGCAGCTACCACGGCGGAGCAGACCAAACAGGCGGCGGCAAAGGGGAATACCCGGGGCAAGGCCCTCTCCCTCAAGGTGATGACGCTGAACAACGACCAGCAAAAAATCAACGACCAGCTCGGAAACCCCATCATCATCGGCATCGCGGTTATATGGAAGGTAGTGAACACGGCCAAAGCGGTTTTTAACGTGGACAACTACATCGAGTACCTGTCGATCCAATGCGATGCCGCCCTGCGGGGTATCGTGCGGCTCTATCCTTACGACAATACCGGCGAGGGCGAGGATAACAACGAGGAGACCCTCCGGGGGAGCAGCCAGGAAATTTCCGGGAAGCTCCGGGAGGAGATCCAGTCCAAGGTTGAGGTGGCAGGGCTCGAAATCCTGGAAGCCCGGATTACCCACCTGTCCTATGCGCCGGAGATTGCGGCAGTGATGCTTCAGCGCCAGCAGGCCTCGGCGGTGATCGCCGCCCGGCAGATGATCGTGGACGGCGCCGTGGGCATGGTGGAGATGGCCCTGTCCAAACTGAGCGATAAGAACATCGTGAATCTGGACGAGGAGCGCAAGGCCTCTATGGTGAGCAACCTCCTGGTAGTGCTCTGCTCCAACAAAGAAACCCAGCCGATAGTGAACTCGGGCAGCATCTATTGATGCTCAGCATCTACTGATGCTCAGTATCTACTGACCGGTACGCGCTGATGGACGAGAAGAAGAAGCAGATACCCCTACGGTTATCCGATTCACTCTGGCGGGAACTGGCCGCCTGGGCGGAAGATGACTTCCGCTCGGTCAACGGCCAGATCGAATTCCTCTTAACCGAGTGCGTCCACCAGCGAAAAAAGAGCCGATCCTTCGAAAAGAACGATGAAAATGTGGTATAATATAACGGTACGATTAAGGAGGGTTCTATGGGAACGAAAGCCTATCCAAGGATAAAAAACGCCGTCCTTCTCTGTCTGCTTCTGGTGGGTATCCAGCTCGGGGGCGGTATCCTTACGGGCCTTATCAGCCAGCTCGCCGGTACGATGCAGGGAATGGATGTTGCGGGCATCGCGGCGGTTTTTGAGATCCTGGTATTGGTAGTCGGTGGTATTTCTGTGCTGATACCGGCCCTGATCGGCCTCAGGAAAACGAAACGGCCCGCCGCCGAGGTGTTCCGCTTCCACAAGGTGTCTGCGGGGCTCTGGGGCGCTACAGCCGTCCTCTTTATCGGCCTCTATATACTGCTCTCGGAACTCGATAACCTCATGAATTTCCTGCTCCCCATGCCGGAATTTATCCAGGGTGTTTTTGATATGGTAATGGCGAGCCCAAATTTTATCGTTTCCCTGCTCTTTGTGGCCATTTCTCCGGCCATTGTGGAGGAACTGCTCTGCCGGGGCCTTTTCCTCTATGGCTTCCAAAAAAACTACTCCGCCCGCAAGGCCATTATCGTCAGCGCCCTGCTCTTTGGCATCATCCACCTGAACCCCTGGCAGTTTGTCAGCGCCTTTACCATCGGCCTCTTTTCCGCCTGGATAGCCCTGCGCAGTCATTCTATCTTTCCCAGCATGGCAATCCACTTTGTGAATAATTTACTGGCGGTTCTCTTTGCCCAGTTCTCTGAGCTTATTCCCGTGTCAGGTTTCAATACACCAGCGCCGAATGCGCTTGTTTTCCAGCCCATCTGGCTGGACATTGCCGGTTTGGCGCTAACGGTCCTGGGGATATATCTTCTGCGCCGGCGCTTCCCGGTTCTGCCGCCGGAACCGGAACCGCCAACAAACAACGCTACGCTTATGGAGGAGGCTGATGATCAAGCACCGGTATAAACTTATCGCGCCGGTTATTGTTACGGCAGCGCTTGTGCTCTACTGCATCGGTATGGCCGTAACACTACTTAGTTTTGATTTTGATATTCCCGGCGGCTTCAAGCTGGTATTGCTGCTGTCGCCTGTTATTGGCATCGGTTTCAGCCTGTATGTGCTGATTGAACGAATTAAAGAAATAAGGAGCGGAGAAGAAGATGATCTTAGTAAATACTGATTATGTTTCCGGCCATGAGCTGGAGACCCTGGGACTGGTTAAAGGTAGCACTATCCGGTCAAAAAACATTTTTGGGGACATTGGGCAGTCTTTCAAGACCCTGGTGGGCGGGGAACTCCAGGCCTATACCAGCATGATGAATGAGGCCCGGGCCCTGGCCACCAAGCGCATGGTCGCAGAGGCCGAAGCCCTGGGGGCCGATGGCATTGTCAATGTCCGTTACGCATCCTCGGCGGTGATGGACCGGGCGGCGGAGGTCATCGCCTACGGTACGGCGGTCAAGTTCAAAACAGCCTAAGGAGCATTTTATGAAAAAGTTTGACAAAGCGGGTTTACGGTGCTTTTTTGCGGCAATAATACTGGCCTCGGTTGTGGCCTGTAATACGGCCAGTGTATACGATGACGATGCGACCATACTTAAGGGGGCTGACTCAGGCTCCAAAACGTCCAGCGTCTCCAACAATACCGGCGACTCCTATACCCACCGGGCGGCCTCCTTTAGCGGCATGGAAACGGTTAGGACCGTCAAGAAGGACGGGAGCCTGGCCCTTGATATCAACCTGAGTATCTCCTCGGGCCGCTTTAAGCTGGTCCTGGCCGGGGGAAACCAGGTCTACACGGTCTGCGATCAAAATATCTCGGGCCAGGTCGATCTTTCGGGTCTGCCCAACGGTACCTACAAGCTGAAAATCGTGGGCGACCATGCGAGTTTTGATTTAAGTGTGCAAAATTGGTAAAGGGGCCTTGCCATGAATCCTATCATCCAGTCCCTCTTTGACCGGAAATCCCTACGGGTCTTCCTGGAAAAGTCCATCGCGGAGGAGGATATCAATCTCCTTCTCGACGCGGCTATCCAAGCCCCCAGTGCGGGGAACCAGCAGCTCTATACGATCCTGGACATTCGAGACCAGGCCGTCAAAGAGCGGCTGGCGGTCCTCTGTGACAACCAGCCCTTCATCGCCAAGGCGCCCCTGGTACTGATCTTCCTGGCCGACTGCCGCCGGTGGCTGGACTGTTTCCACGCTGCCGGTATCGATTGCCGGGATCCCGGCCCCGGTGACCTGCTCCTGGCCTGCGCCGATGCCATCATCGCCGCCCAAAACGCAGTGGTAGCCGCCGAGTCCCTGGGTATCGGCTCCTGCTACATTGGGGATATCCTCGAAAATATGGAAGAAACCGCCGGCCTGCTCCATCTGGACCGGTATACGGTCCCGGCGGCCATGCTGGTTTTTGGATATCCGGCGGAATCCCAGACCGTCCGGACCAAACCCCGCCGCCCGAACCGGAGCTACCTGGTCCAACGGGACCACTATAACCCCCTTCCAGAGGAGGATATCAGGCGGCTTTATAGCGGGCTCCACGACTTTAACAGCTTTATGGCCGCCTTTTGCAAACGGAAGTACCTGTCGGACTTCGCCCTGGAGCTGAACCGTTCCGCCGGGGAGTATATCCGGGCCTTTATGGCATCGGGCCGGTAGGGAAGTGCTGAGTAACGTGACGTTATCCAGCGCTTCCGTAGGGGCTAAATTCGGTAAAAACCCCGTTTTTTTTCAAATTTTTCCATTTTGCCCTTGATTTCATTCTTGCGGGGCATTATACTTGGAATATGGGCCATAATCCAGGGAGGGATGGGGTTCGGCCGGTTAAACACTGCGGCTTTAGGCCGTGAAGATCCAGGGAGTGGATGTGTGAAAAAGGCCATCGGTGTTGTTACAGTATTATGTACCTTGCTGTCTGCCCTGGGGGCGCAAACTAGGGCATCCTCTTACCCGCAGACTATCCTGGACCAGGGTATCATCGCCGAGAGTAGTGGCGACCGGGTAGAGGCGCTGACTTGCTATTACCGGGCTCTCTCGCTGGATCCGGCCCTGTCGGAGGCGGAGCTTCGGGCAGAAGCCCTTACCGACTCAATCAGCAAAGGGACCTTCGGATCGGATACCCGGTCGTCAAGTTTAACCGATATACAACTCCAGAGCGAGTGGCTCAAGCTCCTCAGAGAGGCTGCCGCTTATTTTAGGGAACATCAACCCTTCGAAATCATCTACGACCCGGCTCTGACCAAAGGAGCGTCCGGTTCGACCAGCCAGGATGCATCCTTTACCCTGGGTATCTGGCCCGATTATGCGGCCTACCGGACTATGGAGACCATTGTACAGGGTCTGCAAAACACAGGCAGGAGTGCGACCTGGGCCTTCGGCAGTTGGCCCCTCTCGGGCGGCAATCTGCCGGCGGACGCAGTGATCTTTCCTACCAATTCCACTGCCTTTATTATAAACGCCGTCCTGCTCAACGACCAGGGAAAGACCATCGGGACCGCCTATATCCGGATAGCTGCAAATAACGGTTCTGTAACCTCCGGCCAGCTTACTATACCCCAGCCTAATGCGATCAACGCTTCCTTCCAAAGCCTCAATCCCGAGGATATTACCGCAAATCTCAGCGTTGACCTGGCGTCCGTAAATAGCATCAGCACTCGGACAGCCCTGGAGCGGGGTTACATCAGTATTTCCCTGGAAAAAATCTCGGGATTGTTTTCCGGTAGCTCTGACCTTCAATACCGCTGGGAGAACAACGGTACAGTCTCGGTCACCGGGAGAAGGGATTACGGGGGTAGCATCACGATCCCCGCCAAAATAGGCCGCTGGCCAGTTACCACCATCGGTGAACGTGCCTTTGCCAATAATCAGCTGAACGGCGTTACCATCCCCGATAGCATTACATCCATTGGGAAGGAGGCCTTCTATGTCAACCAATTGCATGAGATCAGCATCCCCGGCAACGTTACTAATATCGGCGCCTGGTCCTTTTTCAGCAACTGTCTGACTAGTCTGACCATTCCCGATAGCGTAAATATCATCGGCGAGGGAGCCTTTTCCGATAATCAGCTGTCCCAGGTCAGCATCGGCAAGAACGTTAGGTCCCTGGGGGAATACACTTTTTACGACAATCAGTTGACCCAGGTAAAGATCCCCGACAGTGTTGTTTCCATTGGTTACCGGGCCTTCTACAGCAACGAAATAGCCGATCTGGACTTGGGTAAGAGCCTTGTCACCATTGGGGATTCCACCTTTGCCTACAACCGCTTGAGCAGCCTGACAATTCCCGACAGTGTTACCTATATTGGGGTCGCGGCCTTCTCCGGCAATGATCTGACTAGTCTGACTATTGGCAACGGTGTTACCACTATCGGCGAAAGCGCCTTCTACAATAATGAATTGACCAGTCTAAACATCGGCGAAAGTGTTACCTCCATTGGTGAAAGCGCCTTCTATGATAACAAACTGAGCAACGTTACAATTCCCAACAGCGTTATTTCCATCGGTTACCGGGCCTTTTACCGTAATGAGCTCAAGAGCATCAGTATCGGCAGGAATGTATCGTCCATCGGGGAGAGCGCCTTTGCCTACAATGATTTGATCAGCGTGATTATTCCCGCCAATGTCAGCCTGTATTATCTGTCCATCAGTAACGGGTTTGACGCTTTTTACAATGATTTGGGTAAAAAAGCAGGCATTTACCGATATAGAGACGGGGTTTGGACCCTAGAAGAATCCTCCTGGACCCTGGAGTCTGGTGAAATGGTTGCGGAAGCCCTCCCCGAAGATGCCCCTCTGGAGGGTTGGCCTTTGGGCGAGGTCATCGAGTCAGTCAGGCCGGAAGAAGCCCTGCCGAAACCCTCCGCTGTTCCGGCTCCAGCTGCCGAACCGGCGTATGTAGCACCTCCCACAAAATCCCTCTTCCTATTCTGGAACGGCGAAATCACCGCCTATACCGGGGATGAGAAGGACATCCAGATTCCGGCCATCATTAACGGGCAGCCGGTCACCACCATTGGGGAAGGGGCCTTCGCCAGCAAGGGGCTTTCCAGCGTCATTATCCCCGACAGCATTACTACCATCGGTCCGGAGGCCTTTAGCGGCAATCAATTGCATAGCATCGTCATTCCCGGCAATGTCTCCAAACTGGGTAAGAACGCCTTTGCCAGCAATCCTATAACGAGCATCACTCTTTCCGGGATCTGGGATTTCAGCGCTGACCCAGGCTTCTTCCCCAATAAATTCTGCCAGTACTTCGACAACAATGGCCGGCGGGGAGGCACCTACCGCTACGCGGACGGCGCCTGGTCCTGGAGTGCGCCAGTCCTGAGCTTCCCCCGGGGCCAAAGCTCCGTTGGTTACCGGGCCTTTTATAATTTCCAGTTAAGCGGCGCCCTGAACTTGCCTGAGGGCCTCAGCTTCATCGGTGAGCTGGCCTTTGCCGCCAATCACTTGACCAGCCTCGTTATTCCCGATAGCGTGGTCAGCATCGGCAAGGCGGCCTTTAATGGCAATCAGCTGATAAGCGTAACCATCGGTAAGGGGGTCAGCTCCATCAGCGAACTGGCATTTAGGAATATCGACGACCGGAACAACCGGCTAACCACTATTACTATTCCAGCCAATGTGATATTATTGACCGGCCAATATGGGGTCTTTCCCTTTAACTTTGATTCTTTCTACAATAGCAACGGCAAAAAAGCCGGAACCTATGTGTACCAAGACGGTAAATGGAGTTTATGGTAGATGATATGGGTTTTGGAGCAATTTCAGGGAGAGGATTGCTTAAAATAAATTTGAAGGAGGTTTCCCTATGAAAAAGGAAACATCAAAAGCGTTCTATGTCGTAGTGTTGGCAGTGGTCTTGGCGCTCTGTTTTGTGTTGACCGCTTGTGCGACACAACAGCCCCAGCCGGAAGATCCGGTTCCAACTCCTCCTATTGAGGAGCCCGCGGATCCATTGCCTCCGGTCTCATCGGTACCAAATCCGGTCCCACCGGCATCAACCCCGGTTCCAGCCCAGGCTCCAAATCCGGTCCCGCCGGTACTGGCCCCAGAACCGGAGCAGTATCCCGAGTCGCAGGAGCTCGATGGGGTAGGAAGTAATACCACCGGAGTGGTCACGAAACCAGTGGATATCAGGCTGGGCGCTGGTGATCCACCAGCCACGCCATCAATCTCCAGCACGACGATTACCGTGGCGCCACCCGCTATCACGCCTACCAATCAATATATCCTTGACTGGAGCAACCGAAACCTGGGGGAACCCTACGCTCCCGATTGGCTCAAGGATCTGGTGCGGGGGAATCCGACGAAGGCTCTGGCTGCCTATGGGCTGAACGAGAGCGAGACCATGATACGGTACACTGTGGTGAATAATGTAAACCGCAATGTAGCCATGTCGGTTGCCGATGCCAATTATGCGGCCCAGCTTGCCAACGAGCTTAAACGCACGGTAAACACCCAGATCGGCGCCTTCCTCAATGCCGGAGACTTCGCCGCCCTGAACCGTGCCCTATCGGAGACTAAGATAACCCTCGTGGGCCACAAGCGCTTAGTGGATTTTTGGCAGCTCGTCGAAACCCGGAATACCATGACCAACGAACCCCCCTCCCGGGAGTATATCTATTACATCGTCTATGCCGTAGATCAGGTCAGTTGGCAGAAGATGGTGGATGGCTATCTGCGGGAGGTAATCAACACGCTTCCCCCAGAGGCTACCCCTGTCGTAGCGGAAGCTGTGGAGGCCGCCGCACCGGTCATCGCTGCCACTACCATCGAGCCAGCGACACCGGAAATGAGTGAAGAAGAATTCCTACAGCAACTGGCTGACCTGAATCAGGCTCTGCAAGTCCCCATGTCAACGGACTCTCAGCAGGCCGCCTATGCTGCGGGTAATCCTGCCCGGGCCGCCGCCGCCAGTATTATGGAAGAAGATTACGAGTGGATAAGGGGCGTAACCGAGGCTTCAGAAGTGCTGTACCAGTGATTGATCGTTTAGCCTAAAAAAAAGCTCCGCAATGCGGAGCTTTTTTTTGCCCAGAAGAAGACTCGAACTTCCATGCTTTTAACGGCACTGGTACCTGAAACCAGCGTGTCTACCAATTCCACCATCTGGGCGTATTAAAAAGTGTAATATATCCGCAAAAATTTGTCAAGGCGGCTAGACCCCCTTAATCAAATAAAAATTCCACGCCTACGCTTAAATCGTCCCTGACCGTTATCAGGGTCGTCCCTTGGCGCTTCTCGTTGTAGTAGCTACAGGGACCCGTCTTAAGACCATAGACAAAGTGTATCCCCTGGTAGCCGTAGTCCAGCAAGTTCAGATGGTCGTGGCCGAAGAATAGGTGGGTGGTGCTTCCCAGGGCCAGCATCTGTTGGAACATTCCCGTGTTTTGCGCCGGAGGACTGGGAGTTTCCCAGTAGGCATAGGCCTCGGCCACCGGGTCCTGGACCTTAAGCAGGTCCCGAACATCGTTCACTTCTGGCAGGGGAATGTGGAAAAAGGCCATGCTTTTCACCATCCGGCCCGATTCCGGACCATATTGAGCGGCGCTTAGCTCTTCAATATACCATTTGTACCAGGCAATCTGGTCGGGGTAAATATAATCGTAGCCCTTTCCCCCCAGCCGGTAACGGTTGGAATCAATCATCGCCAGGGCATAGAGGACGTCCCCTGCTTCACCGGTAATATTGACCACGTAGTTACCCGTACCGTGTATAGAGGGCAGCCCCGGCCTAAAGAGGGAATAGGCCCCGGAGCCATAGATTTCCCCCATCTTAGAGTTATCGTATATCCCCTCGCCATCATGGTTGCCCATCACCATGGCGTAAGGAATCCCGAATCCATCCAGAAATTCGATCAGCCGCCTTCCCCAGTCACGATTATTCAAGCCTTCAACATTGTCTCCGGTCAGGACCAACAGATGGGGCCGGGTTTTCGCGATAGCCCGGGAGATGATTTCAAAGGTCCGCTGCATCTCCTTCTTAATCCCGTTTAACTGGGTATCTGCAAGCTGGAGAATGCGGAAGTCCTCCCCGGTTTTTTTTACCAAGGTAAGGTAATCCTCCAGCAGGAAATTTTCATCAGCGTTCCATACCGGCGTAGCGCAGGCCCCCAGCACGCTCACGACGGCGGCCCCTACGGCGCCCGCAGCGGCGGTCTTGAGGAAATCGCGCCTGGAAAGGCCCGATCCGTTCGATGTTCCTTGCTCGTCCATAAAAAACTCTCCCTTATAGTTACAATAAGATATAGCGTACCGTCTTTATGAAGAAAAGGGAAGCGGCGGGTCATGATCCTACATACATAGCCACTGTCAAGTGCCAAATTGTATCATTATGATACATACTGATTGCAAATCTGATACAGTGGTGTATTTTGATACAATTCTTTTTAGATGAAAGCAGGGCGCCGGCCAAACGAAGGTTCCCAAAACCTATTGCAGCCCGTAATCATTTGCTAATTCGTTATAATATAATGAATTGGCGCCTCATAAGTTCCCACAATAGTTCTGTCTGTAATTCTCTCCGCTTGGCACGGAATTTGCTAATATATAGATGTAAGCCAATGGTTCTGCGGGACCGGAAAATTCTTCGAGAAATCGGGAAAATCCGGCGCCCATGGAGCGGAGCCAGAAGGCGGCCGGTCGCGGCCTAGCCGGACCGAAAAACCAATTTTTGGAGGTTTCAAATGAAAACCGTCGCTTTGTATCATCCCTTTGCCGTGGAGAAAGTCCTGAACGACTTCAACCGGTACGTGGACTCTGTCTTTGGCGAGAGCCCCTTCGGCCTCAACCGGAGCCAGAGCTGGTTTCCTGTGGTGGACCTGAAGGAGACCGATGAATCCTATCAGCTTGAGGTCGAGCTCCCCGGCTACGACGAGAAGACCGTCCAGGTTCACGTGGACGGCAACATGCTGACCATCGCGTCCAAGAAGGACGAGGATGCGCCCCCGAATGTGCCCCCCAAGACCGGGACCAAGGAGGAGAGTGTCCAGTACATTATCCGGGAACGGCAGACCGTGTCCTTTAGCCGGTCTTTCAAACTCCCGGAGAACGCCGACACGGACGCCATCTTGGCCCGGTTTAAGAACGGCCTGCTCTGCCTGGAAATCAAGAAGTGCCAGGGGACCCAGAAGCGGACTATCCAGATCGGGATCAACAAGGATTAAACAGCAAACTCCTCCAACTGCCCCCGTCCTCTGTAGGCGGGGGCTTTTTTTGTCCCTT
>JAITON010000100.1 GCA_031289935.1 Treponema sp. | reverse complement strand
GAGGTAGCGGAGCGGACGGCCCGGCTCAAAGAGCGGGGTCTTACTCCCTGCCTGGCGGTGGTGCTCCTAGGGGAGGACCCGGCGAGCCTTTCCTACGTTAGGGGCAAAGAAAGGGCCCTGGCCGAGGTGGGCATGGCTGGCCGGGATATCCGCCTGCCTGCGGATACCGCCGAGGAGACGCTCCTGGGTATTATCGCCGGGCTTAACGCCGACGAATCGGTCCACGGTATCCTGGTCCAGCTCCCCCTGCCGGCTCATATCCGGGAGGACCGGATTATTATCGCCATCGACCCGGCCAAGGATGTGGACGGGTTTCACCCCCTGTCTTTAGGGAACCTAATGCTGGGGCGGCCCGGGTTTCTCCCCTGTACGCCCCAGGGGGTGTTGCTGCTCCTGCGGGAGACGGGGATTCCCACTGCCGGGGCCCATGTTGTGGTGGTGGGCCGGTCCAATATCGTAGGCAAGCCCCTGGCGAACCTTCTGGCCCGGCGGGAATACAACGCCACGGTAACGGTCTGTCATACCGGGACCACTGATCTGGGAGCCCATACCCGGCGGGCGGACATCCTTATCGCTGCGGCGGGGAAACCGGGTTTTATCACGGCGGATATGGTCAAACCCGGCGCGGCGGTCATTGACGTGGGGGTGAACCGTGTTCAGGATCCCTCGGCTAAGACGGGGTATCGCCTTACGGGAGACCTGGATTTTGAAGGGGTCGCGGAAAAGGCGGCCTGGATTACCCCGGTACCCGGCGGGGTGGGGCCTATGACCATTGCCATGTTGCTCCTCAATGTGCTTGTCGCGGCGGAGCAAAATTCAGTATACTAGCAGCATGAGTGATTTTGATAATTTACCAGACAAGAAGTATACCCCTACCAATATGCTCTCCAAGCAGGGAGTTACGGCGGTGGGTGGTATTGTCGGCGGGGTGGGACTCATGATTTTGAGCGCCCTCCCATCTATCTTTGGGATTGTGGCCGGGGGCGTTGTGGGGATCGTGGGCATCGGAGCCCTCCTCTCCAAGGATCCCGCAGACCGGAAGCCGGGGATTATCATCACTGCGGCCGGTGCCCTGTCTATTCTTGCCAAGGTAGGTGTCGTCCGGCCCTTCGCGGGGACCCTCCTTTCCATCGGGGCCATCGGGCTTCTGGCTCTGGGCATCTGGAACGGTATCAAATTCCTTAAAGGACTTAAAAACAGGTCCTAGTTTGCGGTATTTTTTTGAGACCTACGGCTGCCAGATGAATACTGCTGAATCGGCGGCCATGGAACTGGTCTTGCGGGAACGGGGCTGGGAGCCTGCCTCTGGGAACGGGGATGCCGATCTAGTGCTCATCAACACCTGCTCAGTACGGGCCACGGCGGAACAGCGGGTTCTGGGGCGGCTTGCCCAATACAGGGCCTTGCGGAAACGGCGCCTGGCAGAGGGCAGGCCCTTTACCCTGGTGCTGGCCGGGTGCATGGCCCAGCGGCTGGGGGAGTCCTTAAAGGAAAGGGCCCCGGTGGATTACGTCATGGGCGCCGCCGCCCGCCCGGTATTTCCGCGTATTCTGGAGGCAGTGGAACAAGGGAGCGGCCCCATCGACCTCGCAAATGAAAGGCCGGCCTTTTCGTTTTCGCCCCTGCACCTGGAGGCCGCATCCCCCTTCCGCAGTTTCCTCCCCATCATGCAGGGCTGCAACAATTTCTGTACCTACTGTATCGTCCCCTATGTACGGGGCCGGGAGATTTCCCGCAGTCCCGCATCAATCCTGGAGGAACTCCGCCTGCTTGCAGACCGGGGAGTCCGGGAAGTTACCCTCCTGGGCCAGAACGTCAATTCCTATATGTATGATGATGGGACGGACTTCCCGGCCTTGCTGAAACTTGCGGCGAAAGCGGTGGCGGGGACCTCCATCGGGCGGCTGCGCTTCCTGTCGAGCCACCCCAAGGACCTTTCCCCGGCAAGCCTTGAAGTGATGGCCTCTTACCCCGTCTTCTGCCGGCACCTGCACCTGCCGGTCCAGCACGGTTCTAGCCGGATCCTGGCCGCCATGAACCGCCGCTATACCCGCAGCGGCTACCTCAATCTGGTAAAGGACATCAGGCGGGCCGTGCCGGACATCAGCCTTTCCACGGACATTCTCATCGGCTTTCCCGGGGAGACCGGGGAGGATGTCGAGGAGACCCTGGGCCTGATGGAGGAGATCCGCTTCCTCTACGCCTTTATGTACCACTATAATCCCCGGGAAGGCACCGCCGCCTACGCGCTCCCGGACCGGATTCCAGAAGCGGTAAAACGGGAGCGGCTGGCCAGGGTCATCGCCCTGCAAAAGAAACATACCAAGGAACTCCTGAAAAGCCGCATCGGCAGGACCGAACGGGTTTTAATAGAGGGAATTTCCCGGAAAAATGCCGATGAATTAATTAGCAGGACCGAGCGGGACGAGATGGCAGTGCTCTCCGGCGGGCCGGAGCTGGCCGGCTCCTTTGCCGAGGTCAGCCTGACCGCTCTCCGGGGAAACACCTTCCGTTCGGTCCTAACGAGGGTTGCGGGGTGCATGATATCACCCTGAT
>JAITON010000224.1 GCA_031289935.1 Treponema sp. | reverse complement strand
TTATTGGGCACCGAAAAGGTGGAGATTGAGTTCAGTCCCGAGGCGATTGAGCGGCTTGCGGCTCTGGCGGCGGAGGTTAATTCCAAGCTGGAAAACATTGGCGCTCGTCGGCTCCATACCATCATGGAGGCCCTGCTGGAAGAGCTTTCATTTGAAGCGCCGGACATCGCCCCGGCCAAGGTGCCCATCACCCCGGAGTACGTGAACGAGAAGCTGGCGAGCATCGTAACAGACCAGGATTTGGGGAAATACATTTTATAGAAAAAATGCCGATGATTAAGTATGGAGGTCGAAAGATGACAGATTTTTCCAAGACTGTGGACCTGTTGCACCGGGCCATGGATGCCAGTGTGGTCAGACGGAGCGTAATTGCCAACAATATCGCCAACGCTGAGGTGCCCAACTTTAAGCGCTCCGAGGTGAACTTTGAGTCGGAGCTCAAGAAAGCCCTGGAGTCGGAGAACAAGCGGCCGGCGCTGGAACTGACCCTGACGAATTCCAACCACATTCCCAACTGGAAGGTGGAGGACTACCGGGACGTTCAGCCCCGGCGGGTATTGGACTATCTGACCACGGCCAAGGACAACGGCAACAATGTGGACGCCGAGCAGGAACTGATGCTGGCCACGGAAAACCAGATGATGTATAACCTGCTGGCAGAATCAGCGGCCTTTGAATTCAACCAGGTCAACCTGGTGCTACGGGCAACCTAATAGGAGAAGAGTATGGGACTTTTTAGTTCGATCAACATTGCGGCTACAGGAATGAGCGCCGAGCGGCTTCGGTCTGACGTTATCGCCGACAATATCGCTAACGCCAGCACCACCCGTACCGTCGAGGGAGGAGCCTACCGGAGGAGCCGGGTGGTCCTTAGACCCCGGGTGGAAGGGCCCTATTGGCGTTCTCCCTTCCTACCCGATGGTATGGACAACGGTATCGGCCAGGGGGTGCGGGTGGCGGAGATCGAGAAGGATTACGCCGCCGAGCTCAGGCTGGTCTACGATCCAACTCATCCCGATGCAATCCAATCGGGCCCCAATGCGGGCTACGTGGAGTATCCCAACGTGGATATTGTTACGGAAATGGTGGATATGATTGCCGCGAGCCGGGCCTATGAGGCCAACGCTTCGATTATTGAGGGCTCCAAGTCGATGTTTCTCAAGGCCCTGGAGATCGGTTCATAATATTATTGTACATTTATTGTTTCAAACGGGAGGGAAACATGACTATTTATCGGCCTGAATTACTGGCGGGGGGTAATATCCCCTTGACAATTACCAATCCAAAACATTTGGTGCCTAAAAGCGGGGACTATTCTGCTCAGGGAACCGCTATATCAATCCTGGGGAACAGTATTGGCGCCGATGCGGTGACCGGGAGCGGCGTTTTTGAGGATGCCATGCTCAAGGCCCTGGACGCAGTGAGCGCGGATCAGCAGTTTTCCGCTACCTTGACCCAGGCGGCCATCACCGACCCGAATTCGGTGGATGTCCACGATATAACCATCGCCCAGGCCAAGGCCCAGATGTCACTCAACATCGCCCGGACCGTGCTTAACCGCATCGTCCAGGGCTGGAAGGACATTATCAACACGAGGTAATAGACTAGAACGGGAGGGGGAATTATGAGGGATTTTTTCAAGAAGCTCCTTGGGCAGCTCAGCGGGCTCTGGGGCAAGTGGTCCATGCTGCAACGGATCATTCTCATCGGTATTGGGGTAGTCGCCCTGGCGGGGACTATTGCCCTGGTGAGCCTTTCGGGTGCACCCAACCAGGTGGCGGTCATCAGTACGCCTATTCGGGACCAGGGAGACCTGGACCGGATCGTTGCCCGGATCGATCAGGAAAATGTCGAGGTCACGGTATCGTCCGCCGGGGTGGTCATGGTACCGGATGCGGCCACGGCCCGGCGTATGCGGTCCATCTTGATCAGCGAGGGCCTCGTGCCCTCGGGAACGGACCCCTGGGCCGCCTTTAGTGTGTCCTCCTGGACCATTACCGATTTTGAGCGGAACGTGAACCTCCAGCAAGCCATCACCAAGACGGTGACCGAGCACATCAAGGCCCTGGACGGGGTGGACAACGCCAATGTGATCATCGTGGTCCCCGAAAAGACACTCTTTCAGGCGGAACAGCTACCCTATACGGCCAGTGTGATCCTTACTCCCAAGCCGGGGAGCGACATTACCCAGAATCGCCAGAAGATTGAGGGCATCCAAAAGCTTCTCAAATTCGCGGTTACGGGCCTTACGGACGATAATATTGTGATCGCCGATCAGAACGGCAATATCCTGAACGATTTTACCGGTATGGCCGCCATGGACCGGCTTGCGCTGATTAATGAGGAACTCAAGACGATCCAGAGGCTGGAGGCTCAGTATCGGGCGCGGATCCTTAGTCTCCTACAAAGCACTTTTACCTCCGACCGGGTTCGGGACCTGAACGTTAAGATAGAGATGGATATGTCCCCCAAGACCGTGGAAACTGAGGAATACTTCCCGGTAACCATCACGGAGGATAATCCCAGCACGCCTTACGATGATTCTCAGCGAGTAGAATCCCTGACCCGTTCCCAAACATCATCCAGTACCACCTATGAAGGTACGGGCTATAATCCCGAGGGGCCCGCAGGTGTGGAGGGCCAGACCGCGCCGGCCTACCAGGATATGAGCAACCTCTATGGGAGGGTTACCCAGGAGACCTCCACACAGAACAATGAGCTCAACAGGCGGATTACCCAGGAGGAGAAGAGCCCCAGTATCGACCGGGTTACCGTGTCGGTGAACATCGATGGTAAATGGAAGATAAACTACGATGCGGACAACAAGCCTGTGATCCTGCCCGATGGTTCCATCGACCGGATCTTTACGCCCATATCCGCCGAGGAGCTCTCGACCGCCCAGCGCCTGATTCAGAATGCCATTGGCTATTCGGTCAGCCGGGGAGACTCGGTAACGGTGGGGGCTCTCGAGATTGACCGGTCCAGGCAGTTTGCCGAAGAAGACGAGGTCCAGGCCCGGCGCAAGCAGATACAGACTCTGGTAATCATCTTCCTGGCGGGTCTTGCTGGGCTGCTCCTCCTCTTTATCGCCTTCCGTATCATTGCCCGGGAACTGGAACGGCGCCGCCGGATTAAGGAAGAGGAACTGGCGGCCCAGCAGCAGGCCATGCGGGAAAATGCCATACTGGAGGCAGAGAACGCCGGCGAAGGCATGGAGGTGTCCATGTCGGTAGAGGAACGGCGCCGTATGGAGCTCCAGGAGCATGCCGCCAATATGGCCCGGGAACATACCAGCGACGTAGCCCAGTTGATCAGAACCTGGCTATTGGAGGAATAACATGGCGACCAATCCCCCTGCCGCTGGAGCGGCCAAGAAAAAAGGTGTCAAGGAATTTACGGGCCGGCAGAAGGCCGCCATCTTTCTGGTCAGCCTGGGCTCGGAAATCTCCTCGCAGATCTTCAAGTTCCTCAAGGAAGACGAGATAGAAACGCTCACCTTCGAGATCGCCCGGCTTGAGACCATCGACTCGGAACAGAAGGATACGATCCTGGCGGAGTTCCAGGAACTGATGATGGCCAACCAGTTTATCTCCACCGGGGGCATTGATTATGCCCGGGAGCTCCTGGAAAAATCCCTGGGAAGCCAGAAAGCCATTGATATCATCAACCGCCTTACCTCGAGCCTCAAGGTCAGGCCCTTTGACTTTATCCGTCGCACCGATCCTGCGCACCTCTTAAACTTTATCCAGCAGGAGCATCCTCAGACCATAGCCTTGATACTGGCCTACCTTGAGGCCAACAAGGCCAGCATTATTCTGCAAAACCTGCCTCACGAGGTGCAGAGCGATGTGGCCCGCAGAATCGCTACTATGGACCGCACCAGCCCCGAGGTCCTGCGGGAGGTGGAACGGGTACTGGAGAAAAAACTGTCTACCCTGTCCAGCGAGGACTATACCACCGCCGGGGGCATCCAGGATATTGTGGAAATCCTCAACCAGGTTGACCGGGCATCGGAGAAGCAGATCATCGAAGCCCTGGAGGACGAGGAACCCGAACTGGCCGAGGAGATCAAGAAG
Organism: Treponema sp.; assembly: GCA_031289935.1. Classification (GTDB taxonomy): domain Bacteria; phylum Spirochaetota; class Spirochaetia; order Treponematales; family Breznakiellaceae; genus JAITON01. Next base: position 5,556 of record JAITON010000224.1, on the reverse strand, counting down.
CGCATGTTCGTGTTCGAAGATATTGTCCTCCTTTCCGACAAGGATATCCAGCGGATTATGCGGGAAGTGGATCAGCAGGATCTGTCCAAGGCCCTTAAGAACATGGATACCGAGGTCCAGGACAAAATATTCCACAATATGAGTAAGCGCGCTGCGGCGATGCTCAAGGAGGATATGGACTACTCGGGTCCCATGCGGCTTAAGGACGTGGAAGAGTCCCAGCAGAAGATTGTTTCCATCATCAGGCACCTGGAGGATAACGGCGAAGTGGTTATTGCCCGGTCCGGTGAGGATGAAATGATAGGCTGAGGTATAGAAGATGGCAAAAATGGTATTCAGACCGGGGGAGCTTGCGGTAAGTAATGCCCGGGTACTCCTTGACCCTCCCGATATCTACGAAGGGCATCCCCGCTCACCGGAGCCTCCCGAGGAGAAAACTCTGGTGGAACGTTATACCGGTCCCACGGCGGAGGATTTAAGGCGGGAGGCCGAAGCCTTTAAGCTGGAATGGGAGAAGGGAAAGGAATCCATGATCCAGTCCGCCCAGGCCGAGGCCGAAACTATTCTTAAAGAGGCGGAGGCAAAAGCCCGGCAGGAACTGGATAGCCGGACCGCTGAAGCCGCCGCCCTCCAAGAGTCCGCCCAGGCCGAGGCCGCCAGGATGGTGGCAGAGGCCAAAGCCCAGGCGGTGGAACTGGAAACAACTTCCAGGGATTCCTTTGAAAAGGAAAAACAGGCGGCTCAGGAAGCGGGCCAGAGCGCCGGCCGGGATGCAGGTTACCTTGAGGGCAAGGCCGAGGTAGAACGGCTCATTGAACGGACCCGGACCGTGCTGGAACGTGCCCAGGGCCAGCGGGCGGAGATACTCTCCAATGCCGAGGGGCAGGTTATCGACCTGGTGCTGCTCCTGGCCCGGAAGGTGGTCAAGGTTATTGCCGAAAACCAGGAGGAGGTGATCATCGCCAACGTGACCGAGGCCCTCCGCAAGGTCAAGAGCCGGGGGACCATCATCATTCGGGTCAATACGTCGGACCTCAAACTGACCACTAATCATACCAAGGAATTTATCAGCCTGGTCGAAGGCGCCGATACTATCCAGGTTCAGGAGGATTCCACCGTGGGCCAGGGGGGCTGCGTTATCGAAACCGATTTCGGTGAGATCGACGCCCGCATTTCGAGCCAACTGGCGGAACTGGAGGACAAGATCCTGGTCATTGCTCCCATCAGAAAAAAGGGCGCCTAGTATGAGCGAAGCCGAAGCCCTGCCTGAGCTCTTTAGCAAATACCTTGACGCCGCAGAAGCGGTGGACCCCATTAAGTGCGCCGGGAGAATCTCCAAGGTCCAGGGCCTCCTGATCGAGAGCCGGGGCCCCCAGGCGGTGATCGGTGAGGTCTGCCGCATCGAAACGCCCCGGCAGACCCTTCTGGCCGAAGTGGTGGGGCTCCGGGACGAAACGGTCCAGCTTATGGCCTACGGGGAAACCGGCGGCATCGAAGTGGGCAACCGGGTGGTGGCCTCAGGAAGTCAGCTCGAGGTGCCGGTTTCCAGGGAGCTTCTTGGCCGGGTCCTGGACTATATGGGCCGTCCCAGCGACGGCAAGGCTGAACCGGCTTGTACAGAAAGCTATCCTGCCATGGCCAGCCCCCCGGACCCCCTCAAACGGCGGCTGATCCGGGAGCGGATCGTTACCGGGGTCCGGGCCGTCGACGGGCTTTTGGCCTGCGGCAAGGGACAGCGGCTGGGCATCTTCGCCGGTTCCGGGGTGGGGAAGTCCACCCTTCTGGGCATGATCGCCCGGAACACTAACGCTGATGTCAACGTAGTGGCCCTTATCGGGGAGCGGGGCCGGGAGGTCAACGACTTTATCGTAAACGATCTGGGCCCCGATGGCTTTGCCCGGAGCGTGGTCATTGCCTCTCCCTCCAATTCAGCGCCCCTGGCGCGGCTCCGGGGGGCCTATGTGGCGGCAGCGGTGGCGGAATACTTCCGGGACCAGGGCCTGGACGTGATGCTCCTCTTCGATTCGGTAACCCGCTTTGCCCGTGCCCAGCGGGAGATCGGGCTGGCCATTGGCGAGCCCCCGGCCACCCGGGGCTATACCCCCAGCGTCTTCGATTCCATGCCCAAGCTCCTGGAACGGAGCGGTACTTCCGGGCGGGGGAGCATCACGGGCTTTTACACGGTCCTGGTGGATGGGGACGATATGGACGAACCCATCGCCGACACGGTCCGGGGTATCCTGGACGGCCACATCGTACTCTCCCGCCGCCTGGCCCAGGGCTTTCACTTTCCGGCCATTGACGTACTGGCTAGTATTTCCCGGCTCATGCCCGCTGTGGCGGGGCCGGTAAGCCAGAAGGCGGCCGGTTACATCCGCCGGCTCATGGCGGTCTATGCCGAGGCCGAGGACCTCATCAACGTGGGGGCCTATCATGCGAATTCCAACCCTGCCATTGACGAAGCTATCGCCAAACGAAAGGCCGTGCTGGACTTCCTGATCCAGGAGGTTGATGACCGGGCCCCCCTGACCGAGACCCTGAACCAGATGGCCGGGATAAGCGGCATCCAAATCCCCGAGGAAGAGAAACAGCCCTATCAGCCCGGGGGTCCCGGTTGAAACAGTTCCACTATAAGCTGGAAAAGGTACTGGCGCTGCGGGCCCGCCGGGAAGAGGAGGCCAAGATTGCCCTGGGCAGGGCCGTGGGTGAACTCAACATTCTGGAAGCCCGCATCAGGACCGGCGCCGGGGAACAGGCCGGGGCCGCCTCCCGCCGGTTTGCGCCGGGGAACAGTCTTACGGAGATACACTACTACGACCGCTATATCAGCCGCCTGGAGCTGGAGCGGGAGAGGCTCATCAAGGAGAAGGCCGTTGCGGAAACCCAGGTGGAAGCGGCCCGGCAAGGCTACCTCGAAGCCTCCCGGGAGCGGAAGATACTGGACAAGCATCAAGAGAAGCGCCGCCTGGAATACCGCAGGGCCGCCGCCGCAGAGGAAATCCGGCTAACCGACGATATGTCCGGCGGCGTCCGGGCCCGGCAGCTTGCCGCAGGCTTGGCCATCGCCATCATCATATAGATTGATAAGGAGTAAACCATGGAACAGTTAGCGCCTGATGTTTCCGCCCTCTTACAGGCTCCGGATATACGCACATGCCGGAGGGTCCTTTGCGTCCAGCCCCATCCTGATGATAACGAGATCGGCATGGGGGGCGTTATCGCGGCCCTGGCCGCCGGGGGGGCCGAGATCCACTATCTCACCGTTACCGACGGCCGCCACGGGAACCTTGACCCCGGCGCCTCCCCTGCGGAGACCGCCGCCATACGCCGCCGCGAAGCGGTGGCTGCGGGCCGTTACCTGGGGGCCTCGGAGTTCCACTTCCTGGACCACGAGGACGGGAGCCTAGACGACGTGCCCTCCCTGGCCCGGGAGATCGCCGCCCTCATCCGCCGGACTAGGCCCGGGGCGGTCTTCTGCCCCGATCCCTGGCTCCCCTACGAGAGCCACTGGGACCACGTGATTACGGGCCGGGCCGCAGCGGCGGCCATCCACATGAGCGGCCGCTCCCATCTTGACGACGGGAACGAGCCCTGCCCGCCCCCGGCTATAGGCTTCTATTTTAGCGCCCGGCCTAACACGGTAATCGACGTAAGCTCCTGCTTCGACCGCAAGATGGAGGCCGTGGCCCTCCACCAGAGCCAGGTGGACGCCGCGACCCTGGGCATGTACCAGCTCTACTTCCGCATGAAGGCCGCCGAGCTGGCCCAGGGCCGGGGCTTCGCTCTGGGGGAGGGCCTCAAAGCGCTCTCGGCCCTGCACACCCACTGCTTCGTGGACGCTGAGAGGATATAGCTACTAAAGTACCCCGCTTCCAAAGCGCCAGCTTAGGGCTTCCAGTGTAGCGGCTGGAAGGCTGCCGCAATCGCGAAATGCCGCATACCCGATAGTGGTAACGCTATTGGGTAGTATGGCGATGGAAGTAAGGCCGCTGCAATCGTAAAATGCCCCTACCCCGATAGTGGTAACGCTCGCGGGTATAGTAATAGAAGTAAGGCCGCTGCAACTGTAAAATGCCGAGTCCCCGATAACGGTAACGCTCTCGGGTATAGTGATAGAACTCAGCCCGCTGCAATTGGCAAATGCCTCATTCCCGATAGCCGTAACGCTGTTTGGTATAGTGATAGAAGTCAGCCCGCTACAACCCCCAAAGGCCTCTACCCCAATAGCGGTAACGCCGCCGGGAATAGTGATAGAACTCAGGCTGTTGCAACCATAAAATGTATAGCCCTCAATAGCGCTCAGGCGGCTAGGGAGGCTGATAGAACTTAAGCTGTTACAATTGGAAAATGCCTTTGCCCCGATAGTGGTAACGCTGTTGGGTATGGTGATGGAAGTAAGGCCGCTACAACCATAAAAGGCCCCTGTCCCGATAACGGTAACGCTGTTGGGTATGGTGATGGAAGTAAGGCCGCTACAACCGTAAAAGGCCACATCCCCGATAGCCGTAACGCCATTGGGAATGGTGACGGAACTCAGGCCGCTGCAACTGTAAAACGCCCCCAGCCCGATAGCGGTAACGGGCCTGCCCTCTATCTGGGCGGGGATATTCACCGTGTCCGCCGTACCCTTGTAGCGGGTAATTATAACGCTCTGCCCCCTCGCGTAGACGGGGTGTGCCGGGTCACTCTGCCCCTCCAGGAGCCCCCACAGGGAGTACTCGAAGTCGCTTGCTGACGTATAGCTCTGGGCAAAGAGACTCAGGCCGCATCCCACGAGCAGACATAGGCTTAGAACGAATCGTTTCATACTATCCTCCAATACAGTGATAGCTCATCATACGGCTTTGGCAAGTCCAGTGCAAGCGCCAGCTACGCTGGCGCACTCCCCCAGAGAGAGCTTAAAGTCGCTTGCCGGCGTATAACTCTGACAGGCGGTAATGCCGCATCCCGCGAGCAGGCATAGGCCTAGAACGCATCGTTTCATAGTATCCTCCAATATCGTGATAGCTCATCATACGGCGTCGGCAGGCTCGTCGCAAGCGCCAGCTACACTGGCCCAGGGCCGGGGCTTCGCCCTGGGGGAGGGCCTCAAAGCGCTCTCGGCCCTGCACACCCACTGCTTCGTGGACGCTGAAAGGATCGAAGCGGGCCCCTGCGCCATTACCCTTTGCGGCCCCGCACAGGGTACTAATACAATAGCCAGCTCCCAAAGCGCCGGCTTAGGGCTTCCCTCGTGGCGTCGTAAAGGCCGCTGTACCGAAGTACCGGGCCTTTTCTGGGAAACATTCTTCTATAAAACGATATGCGAAATAAAAGACGGCATTTATATCAGGGCTTATAGATATATAGATTTGAAAACATATCTAAGTCCTGTAATATTTGTCAGACTAGGAATATACTATAACATTATTTCCTGCGCCATTCGGCGCCCGTCTTTTACATCGCATATCAAACGGTTTACGCCGCGTCCGCAGTAGCGGGCTTGGCCTACGTTTTTGCTCCTAAGATTATTGTCAAGAGGCCAAAGCATCCCACCCCTCAAAATTTAATTTATAA
>JAITON010000084.1 GCA_031289935.1 Treponema sp. | reverse complement strand
GGTGCAATCCTGCCGGATTGCGACGCAGTTTGCATACGCAAACTGCGCAATTGGGAGATTCTGGCCGGCCCCAGCGGGGGCACTATCTGGCTTTGACGGATTGCAGGGCCTTATTGGGGCCGGGATTAAGCTGTTTTGTTCAAATCTTCGTGCCGTCAGCATGGTGTAAGTATATACCTTCCTGATAATAATGTCAAGCCCTTTGCGAGAAAAATGTTGAAAAAACGTGAAAATCCCGAAAAAACAGGGGAATCCCATAGCCAACCCCCAACCAAACATGGTATAGTAGCGCCATGAACCTTAGGATACCGCAGACCGCGCTTTTGGAAATCGACCTGCAGAAGGATTTTTGCCCCGGAGGGAGTCTGGCGGTGGCAGAGGGCGATGCAGTGCTTGGGCCTCTGAACACCCTGGCGGGGAAGTTTGCCCAGGAAGGGGGCCGGGTTATTGCCACGGCGGACTGGCACCCGGCGGACCACGTGTCTTTCCAGACGCTCTGGCCGGTCCATTGTGTACAGGGGACCGGGGGGGCGGCCTTCCACGAGGGGCTGGACCTGCGGCCCGTCAACCTGATTCTCCACAAGGGTTTCCGCCGGGAACTGGACTCCTACTCGGCCTTTTTTGAGAACGATAGGACCACGGCTACGGGGCTCGACGGCTTCCTCAGGAGCCTGGGTATCGGGACGGTAGCGCTGGGGGGGCTTGCCACAGATTATTGCGTGCTCTATAGCGCCATGGATGCGGTCCGGCTGGGTTATACCACGATAGTGCTCCGGGATGCGGTCCGGGGGGTGGGCCAGCCTGCGGGCTCGGTGGAAGCGGCCTTCAAACAGATGGAAGCGGCGGGGGTCATCATACTTAATTCCGCAGAACTTTTATGCGTTGCTTTATGCGTTGCTTTATGAAAGATACTCAACCGGGTTTCCAATCGGCCCTATTGGCGGATTTCTATGCCCTCACCATGGCCCAGGGTTTCTGGAAAAAGGGCATGAACAGCCGGGCAATCTTCGAGATGTTTTTCCGGGACCAGCCCTTCCGGGGCGGTTTTTCGGTCTTTGCAGGGCTTGGGACCCTGCTGGAGAGGGTCCGGGGCTTCGGGTTTTCCGCTGATGATATCGAATATCTCCGGGGGCTCAAGGTCTTTGAGGAGGGCTTCCTGGACTATCTGCGGGGCTTCAGGTTTACCGGTTCCCTCTGGGCCATGGACGAGGGCCGGGTGGTCTTTTCCCAGGAACCCCTGGTCAGGGTAGACGCGGGGCTCATCGAGTGCCAGCTTTTGGAGGGTATGCTCCTTAACATCATCAACTTTCAGACCTTGATTGCCACCAAGACCGCCCGGGTATGGCTGGCCTCGGGCAAGGGTTCGATCATGGAGTTCGGTCTGCGCCGCGCTCAGGGGCCCGACGGGGCTATGTCCGCGAGCCGGGCGGCCTATATCGGCGGGGCGGCGGGGACCAGCAACGTGCTGGCCGGCAAGGTTTACGGTATCCCCGTACTGGGCACCATGGCCCACGCCTGGATCATGTCCTTTCCCAGCGAGGAAGCGGCCTTCCGGGCCTACGCCCAGATCTACCCCGGCAAGACGGTCTTCCTCATCGACACCTACGACACGCTCAAGAGCGGGACCCCTAACGCCATCAAGGTAGGCCGGGAACTGGCGGCCCAGGGCAAGAACTTCGGGGTGCGGCTGGACTCCGGGGATATCCAGTACCTTTCCACGGAGGTTCGAAAGATGCTCGACGCCGCAGGCCTCCCCAAGGCCAGTATCGCGGTCTCTAACGATTTGGACGAGTCCATCATCCAGACCCTGAGAGATTCAGGCGCACCGGTCGATTCCTGGGGGGTAGGCACCCAGATGGTTACCGGCGGCAATCAGGCGGCTTTTCCCGGGGTCTACAAGCTCATGGCCAGGGAGAATGCCGAACATGAGTTGGAACCGGCCATAAAGTTCTCCGACAATCCCGAAAAGACCACCATGCCGGGGATCAAGCAGGTCTGGCGGCTCAAGGATAGGGCCGGTATGGCGCTGGCGGACGTGATGGCCCTGGACGCGGACTGTGCTGCCGCTGCCACGGTACCCGTCAATGCGCCGCTCTTAAGGCCCGGGGAAAGCGGCAGCTTCTGGCACCCCGCCGCAGATTACCGGCGCTTCAGCCTCTGCCTGGACGGCGAGGCCGAGCCGCTCCTCAAGCCCCGCATGCTGGGGGGGGAGCTGGCCGCAGAGCAGCCGGGCCTGGAGGATATCCGCCGTACCGTCAAGGCGGACCTGGAGGCGCTGGACCCGACCTACAAACGGCTCCTCAATCCCCATATTTACAAGGTATCGATCACCGGGGAACTGCGGGAGCTCAAATTGGGCCTCATCAAGAAGCACCTGGGGGATTTACAGGGGGCATAGCAGTATGGAAACCATCAGAATACGCTTTAGGGACGGGTCTTCTCTGGACTGCCCCCTGGGAACCGATGCGGAAAGCCTCATCGGCAGGCTGGGTGCGCCGGAACAGGCCATTGCGGCCGTGCGGGTCAACAACGAAGTGCTGCCCCTGTCGGCCCGGCTGGAGGTAAACGCCCTGGTGGAGCCGGTGCCCCTGGCCGGCCCCGAGGGGGCGATGATCTACCGCCGCTCCCTGGCCTTTGTCCTGGCCATTGCCGCCCGGCAGCTTTCCCCGGAGCGGATCCTCGCGGTGGGACATTCCCTGGGGAACGGCTACTACTACACCTTTGCGGATGAAAGGCGGCCTACCGGGCCGGAGATCGCGGAGATCCAGGGGGCGATGCAGCGCCTGGTAGAAGCGGACCTGCCCATCCGTTTTGGCCGCATGGCCTATGGGGAAGCGCTGGAACTCTTTGAGCAAAACCACCAGGCCGATACCCGGGCCCTCCTGGAGGAGCGCAGCGAGTCTGTGGTCAAGGTAAACCACTGCGGGGACTTCGTGGACCTCTACATCGAGCCCCTGGTCCGCCGCACCGGATTACTATCGGCCTTCGACATCATGGCCTACCAGAACGGCTTCCTTATCCGCTTCCCTGCGGTGGGCCAGGGCAGGACCATTGATCCCTTTGAAGACAGCCCCGGCCTCTTTGCGGTCTATGACGAGTACAAAAAGTGGGGCCGCATCGTAGGGGTCCATGCCGTGGGGGATCTCAACCGTATGATCGCCAATCGCAGCGTCAAAGACTACATCAGAATTGCCGAAGCGTTCCAGATGAAGAAGGTAACCGGGATCGCCGAGGAGCTATACGCCCGCCGGGACCAGGTGCGGCTGGTGCTGATTGCCGGGCCCTCAAGTTCCGGCAAGACCACGAGCGCAAAAAAACTGTCCATCGAACTCAAGGTCATGGGGATAGAACCGGTATCCATCAGCCTGGACGATTACTACCTGGATACCAATTTGACGCCCAGGGACGAAAAGGGCCGGCCCGATTACGAGTGCCTGGAAGCCCTGGATGTACCCTACTTAAATGAACAGCTCCTGGCCCTTTTTAAGGGCGATGAAGTGAGCCTGCCGGTCTACGATTTCAAAAGCGGCCGCCGCAGAGAGGAGGGGGGCCGGAGGATCCGCCTGGGGAGGCGGACCATGCTCATCGTCGAGGGTATCCACGGCCTCAACGGGGCCCTCACCCCCCAGGTGGAGCATGGCCGGAAGTTCAAGCTCTATGTGTCGGCCCTGACCCAGCTCAACCTGGACGACCACAACAGGATTCCTACCAGCGACAACCGGCTCATCCGGCGGATGGTACGGGACTATCAGTTCCGGGGAACCGGCGCCGCAAAAACCATTCAGATGTGGCCCAGCGTGCAGGCCGGGGAACGGAAGCACATCTTCCCTTTCCAGAACAGCGCTGATGCGGCCTTCAACTCCGCCCTGGACTACGAACTGGCGGTGCTCAAGTTTTACGCCGATCCTCTGCTCCGCTCCGTAAAACCCAACCAGACCGAATACGCCGAGGCGGTCCGGCTCCTGGGCTTTTTGGAAAACTTCGCGCCCATACCACCCCAGTACGTGCCCGGCGCCAGTATTCTGCGGGAGTTTATCGGGGAGAGCGAGTTTAAATACTAGACAGACGGGCTTTCTCCCGCTATCAGCAGCCGGGAGCGGCCTTAGGGCTCAACTTGCCCCACAATTTTTAAGCAAAAACATACGGCCGAAGTTATTCGCTTCGGCTCTTTTTGCCTCGATTGTTCTATCCAGAATAGAACTCGTTCTACCCGGAATAGAACGGACGGCTCCCGGAGAGTCAACGTCCACTCTTTTTGCCTCGATTGTTCTACCCGGAATAGAACTCGTTCTACCCGGAATAGAACCCGTTCTATCCGGAATAGAACGGACGGCTCCCGGAGAGTCAACGTCCACTCTTTTTGCCTCGATTGTTCTATCCAGAATAGAACTCGTTCTACCCGGAATAGAACCCGTTCTACCCGGAATAGAACGGACGGCTCCCAGAGAGTCAACGTCCACTCTTTTTGCCTCGATTGTTCTATCCAGAATAGAACTCGTTCTACCCGGAATAGAACGAACGGCTCTCGGAGAGTCAACTTCCACGCTCCAAGCTCCGTGGCTCCTTCGCAACGAATCAACACAAGTAT
>JAITON010000075.1 GCA_031289935.1 Treponema sp. | reverse complement strand
GACATTGGCGCCGCTCAGGGCGCCAGACCCCGCCCGCCCGGCGCCCAGCCAGCCGTTGCCCAGGACAACCCCCAGGATAATCAGGACGAGCAGGACCAGGGTTCCCCCCAGGATCAGGGTGACGGGTATCCGGTAGGCCCGGACAAATTCACCCGCCCTGGCTCCCAGCCCCTTGATACGCTCCCGAATCCCCCCGGCCAGGCCGGAGATCCTTTCCCACAGTCCCATGGATTAAGTATACCAGATAAGGCTGGGTTCGGGAATAGTGGGATAGCGTCTTTGCAAAAACAGCCCTTACCCCCGGCGGAACGCCGAGTCAAAGCCGGCTCTCTAAGAGCCGGCGGTTCTGTTTGGCGCCACGGATAGTACATTTTCGGGAAAAGGGCTATACTCCCCCCATGAATCTTGAAGCCTTTATCCTTGGTTCGGGCGGCATGATGCCCCTGCCGAACCGTCATCTGACTTCGGTGCTCCTCAGAAGGGAAGGGGAGCTCTTCCTCTTTGACTGCGGCGAGGGGACCCAGGTCTCCCTCAGGGCGCTTAACCTGCGGTGGAAAAAGATTTCCGCTATCTTTATCAGCCATACCCATGCGGACCATGTAACGGGCCTCCCAGGGATGCTCATGCTCTCCAGCCAGGTGGACCGGGACGATCCCCTCTACATTTACGGGCCCTCGCGGATCGCCGAATACATTGAAACCAACCGCCGGGTCCTGGACATGTACATCAACTACGAGATTGTGGTCAGGGAGATTATGGCCCCGGGTATCGTCCACCAGGGTGATGGCTTCCGTATCCGCGCCTTCCCCCTGCGGCATACCAAGCCCTGCTTCGGCTATACCCTGGAAGAGGAGCCCAGGCCCGGCGAATTCCACCCCGAGAAGGCGGCGGAGCTTGGTGTAGCCCTGGGGCCGCTCTGGGCGCGGCTCCAGGGGGGGGAGCCCGTGGAGGCATCGGATGGGCGTCTCGTTCGGCCCGAGGAGGTCCTGGGGCCGGAGCGGCGGGGGCGGAAATTCACCTTTGTTACCGACACCCTGGCCTTCCCGGCCATTGCCGATGAGGCGGCGGGCTCGGACTTCTTTGTCTGCGAGGGCATGTTCGAGCAGGCGCTGATGGAGAGCGCCCTGGAAAAGCGGCACATGACCGCCGAACAGGCCGCCCATCTGGCCCGGCTTGCCAAGGTAAAGAAGCTGGCCCTGATCCATTACAGCCCCCGCTATACCGAATATGACCTCAAGGGGCTGCTTCAGGAGGCCCGGCGGGTCTTCCCTGGCACGGTACTGGCCCGGGACCGGATGGTCTTCCCCATAGCCTACGAAGACTAGGGGCGCGCAATCCGGCGGGCCGGGGAAGGACTGGAGGAATTTCCCCTGTACGGCACTTCTCCCAAACACTGCCAAGCGGCAGGGAAACACCACTAGGGGGGGTACTTGTGCATTTCCCCCGGTTCGTGTATCATTGATCCCAGATGGATAGCGCCGTGCCCAATACTGCCCGCAACTTCAGGATCAAGGAGTTCGAAGGCCCCCTGGACCTCCTCCTCTTTCTCATTAAGAAAAACGAGGTCAACATTTACGATATTCCCATCGCCGGGATAACCGAGCAGTATCTGGCCTATCTGGCCTACACCACGGAGCTTGACCTGGACGATCTTACGGAGTTCCATTCCTTGGCGGCGACCTTGCTCTACATCAAGAGCCGGATGCTCCTGCCCGTGAAAATAGGCCCCGATGACGACATGGAGGATCCCCGGCAGGAGCTGGTGGAGAAGCTCATCGAGTATCAGAAATTCAAGCGCCTGGCGGAGCTTATGGAGGAGAAGGAAAGGGAGGCCGAATGGGCCTTGGAACGGAAGAAGCTCCAGCGGCCTCTGCCCTTTACGGACGAGGATCTTTGGGAAAAGGTTGATATCTGGGACCTGCTCAAGACCTTTTCCACGCTGATATCGAATCTGGGCCGGGAGCGAATTATCGATCTGTACGAGGAAGTTTCGGTCAACGAGAAGGTGGCCCTTATGATCGAGCTTTTGGAAAGCCGGGGGGAGTGTAATTTTACGGACCTGGTAACCCAGCGGGGCTCGGTACTGGATATTGTGTGCGCTTTTCTGGCGGTTCTGGAGTCGGTCAAGGACCGGCTCATCGTCATCTACCAGAACCGGATGTTCGGCGATATCCTGATCCGGCCTGCGGAGAAAAGCGGCGAGGACAAACCGGTTAAGGAGGTCCTTTCTTTCGAAGGAATCTAAGAGATATGGAACTATCATTGGAAAAGGAAACCGCCCTGGTTGAAGCCGTCCTCTATCTGGAAGCGGATCCTCTGGATGAGGCCGCCCTGTCCCGGATATCGGGCCTGGGCAGGGAGGTGGTGGAACGGGCCCTGAAGGCCCTGGAAGAGCGCTGCCTCCGGGAGGATTCGGGGGTGGAGCTTTCCCGTATCGGCGGCGGGGTGATGATTTCCCCCAAAAAAGAATATTGGGACAACCTGCGGGAGCGGTACGGCAAAAAGAACGAGTCCCGGCTCTCCCGGGCGGCCCTGGAGACCCTTTCGATTATCGCCTATTCCCAGCCCATTACCCGGGCCGAAATTGAGGGCATCCGGGGGGTCCAGGTGGATCATGCGGTCCGGCTCCTCATAGAAAAACAGCTTATCCGGGAAACCGGTAGGAAGGATATACCGGGCAAACCTCCCCAGTACGGTACCACCAGGGAATTCCTCAGGCTTTTCCGGATGGGAAGCATTGCCGACCTGCCGAAACTCGGGGAAAGCGAGAAGGACCGCTTTGAACTTGAATAATAGCGGGGCGGGGGAGGGGAAGCCGGAGCCAGGGGCTGTGCGCCCGGGGCTGATCCGGCTCCAGGTCTATCTGGCCCATGCCGGAGCTGCTTCCCGGCGGGCCTCGGAGCAGTTGATTAGCTCGGGCCGGGTGACGGTAAACGGTCTGCTGGTGAATGTCTTGGGGGCCAAGGTCGGCCCGGGCGACGAGGTCCGCCTGGACGGACGGCTCCTGGAACCGGAGAAAGAGCTCCGTTACCTTGCCCTGCATAAACCGCCGGAATACCTCTGTAGCGCATCGGACCCCCAGGGACGGCCCCTGGCCCGGGAGATTTTGCCCTTTCGGGAGCGGCTCTACAACGTGGGCCGTCTGGACTACCGTTCCTCGGGGCTGATCTTTTTCACTAACGACGGGGATTTTGCCGCCAGGGTCGGCCACCCCCGGTCGGCCCTGGAGAAGGAGTACCTGGTGGCGGCCTCGGGGCCTATTCCCGATGCCTTTGTGGAGGCCTTTAGCACCGGGATAGAGGTGGAGGGGGTTTTCTACCAGGCCCGGTTTATTGAACGGCTGGGGCGGCGGGAATTGAGGATTATCCTCGTGGAGGGCAAGAACCGGGAAATCCGCCGGGTTTTTTCCCACTTCCACCTGCACCCGGAACGGCTCCACCGGGTCAGGATCGGCCCCGTGGAGCTTGGTAATCTGGAAGCGGGCGCATCCCGGCCTCTCAAGGACCGTGAATTGCGTGCATTAGCGTTAGGAGGATAGCGTGGTAATAGCCATCGACGGGCCGGCGGGATCCGGAAAAAGCAGCATCGCCAGGCTCTTGGCTGAGGGCTTAAGCGGAGGTACCACCGGGGCCTGGAGTTACTTGAACACCGGGAATCTCTACCGGGCCGTTACCCTGGATTGTCTGGAGCGGGGTATCGACCCCCTGGACCAGGATAAGGCCCTGGAAGCCGCCGGGGCTGCGGACATTCAATACCGGAGCGGGGGGGTCTACCTTAACGGAGCGTATGTGGATAACAAGCTCCACACTGACGAGATCGACCGGCTGGTGTCGCCCCTTTCGGCCAACGTGCCCCTTCGCTATGTGCTGAACGATCTGATCCGTAAGATTGCCCGGGACCAGAACATCGTGGTGGAGGGCCGGGACGTGACCACCGTGGTCTTCCCCCAGGCGGAGTACCGCTTTTATCTGGACGCTTCGGTGGAAACCCGGGCCCAACGGCGCTTTGACCAGGGGGTTTCGGACCTCAGCCTGGAGGAAATCCAGCAGTCGATTGAGGAGCGGGACGAACAGGACCGTAATAAAACGGAAGGAAACTTAAAAATCGTACCGAATGTGGCGTATTTCGATACATCACTCTTGACCTTAAACGAAGTTTATGAGAGATTAGTAGAGAAGATTATGGGAGAAGGAAAGGTTATGATAGAGAGGGAAGTGGAATCGAACGCGAAGTTCGCGGACACCAACACGGCGGAGGGGACGGTAGGGCAAAGCCCGGATGTCTCCGGTGATAACATTCAGACCCAAATGCTGGAAGAGAGTCTCAGATCCATGGAGATGCTGGAAGACGGCCAGTTGGTTACGGGGGTCGTCATTCAGGTGACAGAGGATCACGTGTATATCGACGTGGGTTACAAGTCGGAGGGTCAGATCCCCCTGGGGGAATTCACTGAACCGCCCAACATCGGGGATACGGTATCGGTCATCCTGGTTTCTAAAGAAAACAAATACGGCGGCATCAGCGTTTCCAAGCAGAAGGCCGATGACAAAATCTTTATGAAGAATCTGCGGCAGGCATTTCAGGACCACAGTTCCGTGGAAGGGACTATCGAAAAGATCGTCAAGGGGGGCTACGACGTGAACCTCGGCGCGGGGCTCCGGGCCTTCCTGCCAATCAGCCAGGCAGATACCCAGCGGGTGGAAAAGGCCGAAAGCTTCTTGGGTCTCAAGGCAACCTTCTACGTGGAGCGGCTCTATTCCGATGGTAAGCTCAACATCGTGGTGAACCGTCGAAAGTACCTGGAGGAGGCCATTGAGTCAAAACGGAACGCCTTCTTCGAGACTACCGAAATCGGTGCGGAGATTACTGGTGTCGTCAAGAGCTTTACCTCTTTTGGGGCATTTATCGATCTGGGGGGCTTCGACGGGCTCCTTCACATTAACGACATGAGCTGGGGCCACGTAACGCGGCCCAAGGACTTTGTCAGGAAAGGCCAGGAAATCCACCTCAAGGTGGTCCGGCTTGAGCCCTCGGAAAAACGGATAAACCTCTCCCTCAAGCACTTTAGCGATGATCCCTGGGTGCATTTTGAGGACAAATACCAGGTCAACGATATCATCAAAGGCAAAGTTACCAAGCTTACCGAATTTGGGGCTTTTATTGAGTTGGAGGAGGGGATAGAGGGCCTGGCCCATATTTCGGAATTCTCCTGGGTTAGAAAGGTTCAGAAGCCTGGGGACCTCCTTTCCATTGGTGACGAGGTGGAGTGCATGGTCCTGGGCTACGATCTCCAGAAGGGGCGGGTCTCCCTGGGGCTCAAGCAAGTTACCACCAATCCATGGGCCAATATTGAAGAACGCTATCCCATGGGAACCCGGTTGACCCGGAAGGTGGTTAAGCTTACCAATGCCGGGGCCTTTATCGAACTGGAAGAGGGCATCGACGGTTTCCTCCATGCTGAGGATATGTCCTGGACCAGAAAGATCAAGCATCCCGAGAGCGAGTTTGGGGCCGGTCAGGACCTGGAGGTTATGGTCCTCGGTATTGATCTGGAAAAACATAGTATCCGGTTGGGCGTCAAGCAGCTTGAGGACGATCCCTGGAAGACTTTTGCCGATACCTACAAACCCGGTACCCAGGTGGAAGGGGAGATTTCCTCGGTTACCGACTTCGGAGTCTTCCTCAAGATACCCGGCGGCATTGAGGGGATTATCCACAAGTCTAATCTCCCGGAAAACCGCGATCAGGACCCCGACGAGCTTCTCAAGAAGTACAAGGAGCGGGTAGGGGAGAAGCTCAAGGCGGTGGTCCTGGAAATCCAGAGCGATAAGCAGAAGGCGGCCTTTTCCATCAAGGACTACCAAAAGAAGGTCCAGCGGGACGAGCTTTCCCGGTACATGGCGACTGGAGAATCTGACGATTCTCCCTTTACCTTGGGAGATTTCCTTAAGTCCAAGAGCAACTGAATAGGAGACGGATTGATATGGCGCAGAATAGTACTGAGGCGGCGGCAATCGTCGCCGCAAAGGCCGGTCCCCGGAAAGGGGAGGGGAGTATCAGCGATGCCATCAACTATTTTATCAGGAATAACCGAAAGAAGATTATTATCGCGGCCATTGTGGTGGTGGTCATTGCCTTGGGTTTTATCGCCTGGGTGTTGATTCGGGATGCCCTGGAGAATCGGGCCATCGCTCAGGTCGAGGACCTAACCGTCCGCTACGAGGCCCTCCGTTTTGATATTAACGAAGCGGATTCGGCGGAGGATGTAGCGGCCCTCCTGACCGATATGCTGGATTTGGGTAAGGGTTCCTTCGGCTATGCTGCGGCCCGAGCCTATGCCCTGGCCGCAGCGGTATGCGCGGATCAGAAAAACTGGGCTGGCGCAGAAAATTATTGGATGCTCTCGGCCGCCAAGGGAAAAAATATGTACCTTGGCCCCGTGTCAATCTACAATGCGGCGGTGGCGGCGGAAGAGGCCGGTAATATCGAAGCGGCCCTGGAACATTACCGGGACGCCGCAAGCCGGGCGGAGTTTCCCGGAGCGGTCCGGGCGCAGTTTGCCATGGGACGGCTCTTGGAACAGAGCGACACAGCGGCCGCCATAGAAGTCTACCGGCAGATTGCCAGCGAATGGTCCACGGAAACGGTCTGGGTCAATCTGGCCCAGAGCCGGATTATTATCCTGTCGCTTAAGGCTGAATGAGCCAGAGAGTGTTTTGAAACGACGGTTCCGGGGTATTATCCTGCCGTTGCTGCTCCTGTTCGGCTCCTGCGGTATTGATGATTACCCTTATATGGAGCCCGTTCCCCAGGCGAACATTAGTCGACCCGGCGGCTATGGTGTGGAGATACGGCTTCCAGGGAGTCCGGGCAGCAATTTTAGGCATTTTACGATTTTTTATCGTATATATGTCAGCAG
Source organism: Treponema sp. (assembly GCA_031289935.1). Lineage (GTDB taxonomy): Bacteria > Spirochaetota > Spirochaetia > Treponematales > Breznakiellaceae > JAITON01. The sequence goes on along the minus strand of JAITON010000075.1, from coordinate 8,904 downwards.
TATACCGCTACCATTGCCGGTTCCCGGTGATGCCTCTATTATTAACCAGACCCTCTACAGTGATTATGTGGCTCTCTATCAGTATACCACCAATACGGTTGATACCACCAATATTGCCAGCCAGTTTTATAGCCGCCATTATTATTCTCTAGACCTGGAAGGCGTCGATATAGACTCGGAATTGAATAGCTCAAGTCTAGGGAAAACGATTAGCCTGGACTTTGATCCTAACCAGACACCGTCCATGAACCTTAACCTTTCCGGCAGCAGCACAGGGGAGATCCGGTTGCTACGGTCCGATGGCCGTTCGGCCTCCGAAGGGATTTTTACGCCGGTTCCATCAGACCGGTATCTACTCAACAGTTCCGGCCTCTATACCAACAATAACAACAGCGCCCAAAATGCCGATGTAGCCTATACCGGTTCCAGCGGAGAGGTTCGCTATACCTATGTCTCGATGTATATTCTTGCCGCTGGTATCGACACCAACTATTCACCGGTCTATTCTCAACCAACCTTTATCGGTATCTTCTTGCTTCCCGACCTCCATTAAGGAAGAGGGACCAACGAGGCCTTCCTGGATGGTCTGCATATCTTACTAGCTATAATGTATATTCTGTCTACTTCGATATAGGGTACCCTGTGCGACTTTCCTGCGGCTTGTGAAACAGGATGCTTCCGCGGACGATCTGGACGACTCTGCCTTTCCTCCAATGTTAATCCCGATATCTTGCAGGTGCTGTCTTCGGGGAGACCTTTGACTCCCTAAAAATCCATTATACAGAAAACCGGAGCCTAGCTTTCATTGTGTGTTTATCAATCATGTTTCTCTTTTATCAAATTGAAAAATATGCAAAAAATCGCTATAACCCTGACACGCATTGCATTTAGCGTAATTCTTTATAGTGAAAAGTTATATTTACGATGGCTTAACATAGTTATAGTAAAGAATTAGCTGAAATTTCTGATAGATCAGACCCATTTCCATGGACACATTGTTATTTTCTCGTGTCAGGATGTGTCAGATGCATCAGACGGTAAGCCGCTTTGCACCCTCCCCTCCCCTTTTGCCATTCTCCGGGCCGTAGCAACCTTCTTGGCGGACCGGAATGACCCAAGCGCCACAGCTTCCTTCGCCAGCTCTACAAGCCGCTCGCGGCTAAGCCTGGCGCCCGGTGCGTCCAGCACGGTCCGGGCGGCCCGGTTCCCCAGGGCGGCGCATTCGCCCGGCAGACACTGCCGCAGGAATTTACCCCGGAGCCACGCCGCCATGAAGCCCCCGCAGTAGGCGTCCCCCGCGCCCAGACTGTCCGCCGTTTCCAGAGCTTCCGTAGGGGCCTGGTACCGCCTTCCGCCGGCGTATACCTCCGAACCCAGGGCCCCGCGTTTGACCACCACCAGCGGGAAAGGCCCCGGCGCCGTGAACCGGCAAAAATAAGCGGATAACCGCCAGTACGCCTCTGTACCGGCCCCTTCCAGGGCCTGGTAAAAACTCCAGGCTTCAGCTTCGTTCATAAAGAGCATCAGGGGCGCGACCCCCTGCCGATGGCAGCGCCGGGCAAGCTCCCCCGCGCACCCGGCGGCAATAGCGGCGGAACCCAGGTCCAGGACCGCGACGATACCGTATTCGCCGGCCAGGTCCAGGATACGCTGCACAGGGCTTTCAGGACCCAGGCCCTGCCGGCCCAGCATATAGCCGTCAATCACCACCGCACCGGCCTGCCGGACCCGGTCCGGGGGAATGTCCCCGGTCTTCAATTCCAGCGCCGCAGCGGGGCAAGCCGCAATCACCCGGCGTCCCCCGGCTTCCCGTAACACCAGACAGATCCCCGTGGAGGCGGCGGTCCGGCCTAACAGGGGCCGTACCCCCGCATCGCAGAGCTCCTGCTCGAAGAAGTCCCCCCAGGAATCCCTGCCGATAGTCCCCGCAAAGACCGTCTGGACGCCCAGAAGGGAGGCCGTCTTCGCCGCATTAGCCGCCCCGCCCCCCGAGGCCGCGCTTGGCTCAGGCAGGGCCGCCAGCAGCTCCTGCATCCGCTCCGGGGAAACATGCTGAACCGGCTCGCTTAAACCAAGCGCGGCGGCAGCTCCATCCTCAACATCCGCAAAGAGATCCACCAGGGCATTCCCCAGGCAGAAGAGCCCCGTCCCGTCCATTCACTGAGGCTGGGCGATAATCGAAGCCAGCGCCGGCTCCCTGGCCAGGTCTTCCTTAAGGTCTCTGGCCCGGCCCTTGTTCACATAATCCCTTTGCTGGAAGGAATAACTGAACCTGGTATGCGTGTCGTAGGTCCCCATCATCAGGGCATAGGCGTCCTCGGTCATCACCAGCTCCTCGTCGGTGGGGATGATATAGACCGGAATCCTGGACTCAGGTTTGGAGATAAGGAACTCCCCGTTCCTGCTGTGGGCCAGCGCATTCTTTTGGGGGTCGTATACCAGGCCCGTGCCCTCCAGGCCGGCGAGAATCTTCTCCCGCATGAACCAGGCGAACTCCCCTACTCCGGCGGTAAAGACCAGGGCATCTACCCGTCCAAGAATAGCCTGGTAGCCGCCGATATACTTCTTCACCCGGTGGGCCTCCATATCCTGCGCCAGTTCCGCCCGGGTATCCCCCGCCAGTTTTGCCTGCTGAATGTCCCGGCGGTCGGCGTATTGGCCCGTAATCCCCAGAAGCCCGGACTTCTTGTTTAGCGCGTTTTCCATATCTGCGGCGCTCATGCCGGTCTTCCGCATCACATAGAAGGGCATGGCCATATCCGCCTCCCCGGCCCGGGTGCCCATCACCAGACCCTCCAGAGGGGTCAGCCCCATGGAGGTATCGAAGGAACAGCCTTCCTTGACGGCATTCACCGAGGCGCCGTTCCCCAGGTGGCAGATGATGAGGTTCGTATTAAAGGGGTCCTGGCCCAGGAGCGCCGCAGCGCGCTTGGCCGTATACAGGAAGCTCGTGCCGTGGAAGCCGTAGCGCCGTACCTGATACTTTTCGTACCACTCATAGGGCAGCGCGTAGAGATAGGAGGCAGGCGGCATGGTCTGATGCCAGGCCGTGTCCATGATGGCACAATGGAGCGCCTGGGGCAGAACCTTCCTGGCCGCCTCAATACCCATGATGTTCGCCGGGTTGTGGAGCGGCCCCAGAGCCTTCACCTCTTCCAGGGTCTTCATCACCTCGGCGTTTATGATAACGCTCTTGGTGAACTTATCCCCGCCATGGACCACCCGGTGGCCCACCGCCTTGATAACGCTCATATCACTTAAAACGCCCTGTTCCTTATCAGTCAGGGTTTTGATAATCAGGTCCACCGCTCTGGTATGATTGGGGCAGTCATAGTCCAGCCGGTATTTAGGCTTCCCCCGGGCCTCATGGCTGATAAAGGAACCCTTCATGGTTACCTTCTCCACCACACCCACGGCCAGAATATCCCGGGCCTCCCAGTCGTAAACCTGATATTTGGCGGAGGATGATCCGCAGTTCAAGGTCAAAATGATCATAATATACCTCACTAGCCTGAGTATAGCAGAGGATGGCGAAAAAAAGAAGCCGCCAGCCGGGGTTCCTGGGAGCGGTCCCCAGGGCCTCGTGGCAGTCCCGGGAAACACTCCATCGACCGGGCTCCTAAGCCCTATGAAGGAACAAATAGCAAGGGGAAAACACCCCGAAAATCGCCTTAAATGGCGTGGCAGGCGGTGAAATGGCCCGGCGCCGCCTCTTTTAAAATCGGCATCTCGGTGGTACAGGCCGCCTGGTGGTGGGGGCAGAGGGTTTGGAAACGGCAGCCCTGGGGCGCATCCATAGGGCTGGGGATCTCGCCCTCCAGAACCCGGCGCTCCCGGGAACGGGTCTTCCGGGGGTCCGGAATAGGCACGGCCTGGAGAAGGCTCTTGGTATAGGGGTGCAGAGGGCGTTCGCAGAGCTCGGAACTAGCCGCCAATTCTACCATATTACCCAGGTACATGACGCCGATACGCCGGGAAATATGCCGTACCACCGAAATATCGTGGGCGATAAACAGGTAGGTCAGGCCCAATTCCTGCTGCATATCCTCCAGCATGTTCACGATCTGGCTCTGGATGGATACGTCCAGGGCCGAAACGGGCTCGTCGCAGACAATAAACTCAGGCTGTACCGCCAGAGCGCGGGCAATACCGATCCGCTGCTGCTGCCCCCCGGAAAACTCGTGGGGGAAGCGGTTGGCCTGCTCGCTGTTAAGGCCGACCCGGGATAAAAGTTCGTCGATCCGGGCCTTCCGTTCCCCTCGGCTTCCTGCCAGGCCGTGAATATCGATGGGCTCCCCCACAATCTCCCCCACGGTCATCCGGGGGTTCAGAGAGGAAGAAGGGTCCTGGAAGATGATCTGCATCTTCCGTCTAAAGGGCAGCATGGGCAGGCCCGTGATATCCTGGTCCCGGAAGAATATCTGCCCGGACGTAGGCTCGTAGAGCCGGATAATCGTCCGGCCCAGGGTGGTCTTGCCGCAGCCCGACTCCCCTACCAGGCCAAAAGTCTCGCCTTCTTCGATATGAAAGGAAACATTATCCACTGCGTGGATGTACTTGCGGGCCCCCCAGCTTTCCTTGACCGTAAAACGCTTGTGGAGCCTGTCTACCCGTATGATCTGGTTCATGCCGCACCTCCCTGCAATGCATCTGCGCTGGTTTGCAACCAGCAGGCTACCCGGTGGCCCCCGGCGGAGAACCCTTTTTGGTCCTCCCCCCGCTCTACGCTGATTTTCTCGGGGTTGGCCTTGACGCAAATCTTCATGCAGCGTTCGCAGCGAGGGGCGAAGGGGCAGCCCGGATTGGGATCCAGCATGTTGATAGGGGTCCCCTCAATCGGGACGAGCCTCCCGGCCTTCTCCTCGTCCAGCCGGGGCATGGAGCGCAGGAGACCCTGGGTGTAGGGGTGGGTGGGATGGTAGAAAATATCCTCCACCGTGCCCTGCTCCACGACGCGCCCGCCGTACATGACCGCCACGGTATCACAAATCTCGGCGATTACCGCCATGTTGTGGGTGATAAAGATGATGGCCATGCCGGTTCGCTTCTGGATATCCTTCATCAGATCGATAATCTGGGCCTGGATGGTTACGTCCAGGGCCGTGGTGGGTTCGTCGGCAATCAGGAGCTGGGGCTCGCAGATCAAGGCCATGGCGATCATCACCCGCTGGCGCATACCCCCGGAAAGTTCGTGGGGATACTGCCTGAGCCGCCGCTCCGGGTTGGTGATGCCCACGAGCTTGAGCATCTGAAGGGCCTTGCCCCGTGCTTCCTCCCGGCTGATACTACGGTTATGTTCCCTGAGCACTCCCACGAGCTGGTTCCCGATGGTGTAGACCGGGTTCAGGCTGTCCATAGGGTTCTGGAAAATCATGCTCATCCGGTTACCCCGGATCTGTTCCATATCCTTGCGGGGAAGCCCCAGGAGGTCCCGTCCCTCAAAGCGGACGGAGCCCGCCACCACCCGGCCCGGAGCTTCCAGAATACCCAGCACCGAATAAGCCTCCACGCTCTTTCCCGATCCGGACTCCCCCACGATGCCCATCACCTCGCCGTAGTTCAGGGAGTAGGAAATACCCCCCACGGCCTTGACCTCCCCCACCGGGGTAAAGAAGGAAACCGCCAGGTCCTTTACATCCAGCAATGCTTCATCAGCCATGATCTATGTTCTCCTCTTAGGGCGCTATTTAAGGCGCTGTTTTTTAAGCCTAGAGCGCTATTTTTTAAGCCTAGGGTCCAGGGCATCCCGCAATCCATCACCGAACAGGTTGAAAGACAGGATCAGGAGGCTCAGGATGATGGCCGGGATGATCAACCGGTAGGTATAGGTGTACATGCCCCCCAGAGCATCGGAGGCCAGGGAGCCCAGGCTCGTCATAGGGGCGTTGACGCCAACCCCCAGGAAGGACAGGAAGGACTCCAGAAATATGGCGATGGGGATCTCCAGGCAGGTAGCCGCTACCAGGGGGCCAATACAGTTAGGGAGCAGGTGCTTGCGGATAATCCGCCGGTTCGGCGCACCCAGGGCCCGGGCCGCAATAACGAACTCCTGTTGCTTGAGCTGCAAAATCTGCCCCCGGATAATCCGCGCCATAGTGGTCCAATACAAGAGGGCAAAAGCGATAAAGATGGCAATAATACTGGGCCCCAGGGCGATGACGAGTTTCCCGGCGATATTGGTCTGGTTGGCGTCGGCAAAGCCCGTGAGCATAGGCTTTAAGGTTACCGCCAGGAGGAGGACCACCAGCACATCGGGCACCGAGTAGATAAGGTCCACGATCCGCATCATCACCGTGTCGGTCCGGCCGCCGATATAGCCCGATATAGAGCCGTAGACCACGCCGATCACCAGGGTAAGTATCGCGGCCAGGATACCGATAAGCATAGACACCCGGGTACCCTGCATGATCCTGACCATGATGTCCCGTCCGTGGTTATCGGTGCCGAAAACATGGGGGAATACCCTGCCCCCGGCGGCAATCGTTGCCAGTTCCTGCCCGGAATACTCCAGGGGAGCCAGGTTGGAATTGCCCCGAATCTGGCCGTCGTAGGTATAGGGGACGATCACCGGGCCCAGGTAGGCGAAGAAGAAGAGCAGCACGATCGCTCCTGCGGCGATCATGGCCACATAATTCTTCCGGAGCCGGCGCCAGGCGTCTTTCCAGTAGGAAATACTCTTGTACTGGGGCACAAAGGCGGCCTTCTCCGCCGCCGATGCGGGCTCGAAATCGCCGGGAGCGAGATTGAACTTCTCTTCAATGCCCCGGGCCAGGTTCAAAGGCCTAAAACCTACAGGTTTTGTCAAGGTATCTGCCATAGCCTACTCCACCTCGTTAGAAAGCTGGATTCGCGGGTCAATCACCTTGTAGAGGATATCCACCGCGAAACTCATAATGATCACCAGGGCCGCGAAGAAAATCGTGGTCCCCATGATCAGGGGATAATCCCGGTTGCTGATACTCTGGATAAAGTAGCGGCCCAGGCCGGGGATGTTAAAGACCGTTTCCACTACGAAACCGCCCGTAAGAATGGCTGCGATCATAGGTCCCATGTAGGTAACCACCGGGATCAGGGCGTTCCGCAGGGCAAACTTGAAGATGATCAGGGGCGTCGAGTGCCCATAGGCCTTGGCGGTCTTGATATACTCCTTATTGAGCACATCCAGCATACTGGACCGGGTGTAGCGTGCAATGGAACACATGGGAGAGAGCCCCAGGGTAAAACAGGGCAGCACATAGGCGATGGCCCCCCGTCCCAGGCCCGTGGTAGGGAAGATGTGCCAGACGCCCCCGGCAAAAAGCACCAGCAGGGCCGTGGCAATGACAAAGCCCGGAAAGGCGATCCCTAGGGTGGTGATCACCTGGAGCAGGTTGTCCAGCCACTTTCCCCGGTTATAAGCCGCCAGGCAGCCAAAACTGACCCCCGCCACAAAAGCCCAGACCAGGGCGATTACCCCGATGCGGGCCGATACCGGGAACATCTCCATGATGATGGTCAGCACCGGCCGGTTCTTCTGCATCTTGAGGGAGACCCCGAAATCCCCCTGGAGAATCCCCACGATATAGTTCTTAAGCTGTACCGGCAGGGGCTTGTCCAAGCCGTACTTAGCCTCCAGAGCCGCCATGGTCTGGGCGGAAATAGCCTTTTCCTGCAAGAAGGGGCCGCCGGGAACAGTATTCATCAGGATAAAGGTAAGGCAAACCACAAAGAGCAGGGTAAGCAGAGCCAGCAGGACCCGTTTAATAATATAAGAAACCATTGACACTTTCCCCCGTATAGAATATGCATAATAATACAAGAAAAGGGAAAAATATGCAAGAAGGAAAACAACCACCTGTACCGATACCGGAAACATTGCTGGCGGAACTGGTGGAGGCCGCCCTGGAAGACGAGATTGACCTGATTGCAGGGCTTGCCAACGCTGCGGCGGCCATCAAAATGCAGCTTGACCGGGTGAATTGGGCGGGCTTTTATATTCTTAAGGGAAAGAGCCTGGTCCTGGGGCCCTTCCAGGGGCTTCCCGCCTGTTCCCGGATAGAGGAAGGCCAGGGGGTCTGCGGTAAAGCGGCGGCAGAAGGGCGCAGCCTGGTCGTGTCCAATGTCCACGAGTTCCCCGGCCACATTGCCTGCGACGCAGCCTCCAACGCAGAGATCGTGATCCCCCTCTTTAAGGGCGGCGCGGTCTGGGGGGTCCTGGACATCGACAGCCCGGAGTTCGGCCGCTTCGGCCCCGCAGAGACGGCCTCCCTGGAAGAAGCCGGGGCGCTCGTCTCGGCCTTTATCAGCCGGGCTGTGCTGTAAACGTATTAGTTTTTCTGAGGCATGGATTCTTTTAAGGGAAAACTTCACCCTTTGGACTAGTAAATTCTCCCGTATGTTCATCATAATAAAAGATATTGAACTCCATATCTATTCTAGCCATTGTAAATATGTTATTTGAAATAAATAACCACAGGTAATAATCCAATACACCGGCGAACCCTATAACACGCTCACCGCCTGTTGGCGCTATGGGATCAAACGCATTATACACATGATATTCTTTTTCACCGATACGCATCAATTTCCCGTCGGAGGAGAGAACGGCCTTTGCCGGCATTTTTGAATACCAAATTTCAGACGATTGCGCGTAGAGCACCGGCGCCAATATAAGGAGAAACACCATGAGGGTTTTTTCTTTTCTCAATTTATACACTCCTTCCAATTCCGCGAAACCCGCTTGACACACTCCCGCGTTTCTGGCACCATTAGCCACATGAACAAGACCCGAGACCAAAGATATTATCTAGCCTCATCTGACTTTGTCAAGCCCCCAAGCGGGCATCCCCACAATTTAGACACACGCTCACTTCATGATAACCCCTCTCAATATATTGGCATATCGGAGGAAATCTAAATGAAAAA
>JAITON010000141.1 GCA_031289935.1 Treponema sp. | reverse complement strand
TACCGACACCCGGCGATACCTTCTCACCATGAAGCTGTGTACACTGTCTCGAAAGCTTTTGTCCAACAATAACCTGGTGGCTTATGCGAAACCTTATCTGAAGCGTCTGTCCATACTTTTTATGGAAGTAACTTGTCTTTCCGTAGAACAGGAAATGTCTGTGGTCTATGTTGCCACCTATGACGGGCCGGATCATATGCTGAAAACCTTCAGCTATGTTGGCAAACGAGCGCCCATGCACTGTACCGGCTCAGGCAAGCTTTTGCTAACCAATTATACTGATGAGCAATTGGCCGATTATTTACACAAGAAGGGAAATCTAAAGCCAACGGCTAATACCATAACTTCGTATAAGGAATTAAAAAACGAACTAAATCAGATTCAGAGTCAGCAGTATTCCATAGATAACGAAGAGTGTGAGATAGGAATGCGCTGCGTCGCGGTCCCGATTCGGGATTATACCGGGTCTATTGTTGCCGGCTTAAGCGTTACCGGACCTTCCGCACGCATGACCCTTGAAAAAATAAACAAACATCTTCCCCAACTGTTCAGGGACGGAACAGAACTGTCAATTCTTTTAGGTTACAATGCGGACCTACCCCCCTCAGACCTAAATTGACGGTGCAATACCAGAAAAACATGGGGCGGGGTGATACACTCCCAGAGGGGACTTACCCGCCGCTGGGTTTGTCCGTCATACCCTTCATAGCATATTGACAAGCGGCCCTTTTCCAGCTAAAGTAATAATTCGTAACGATGCGGACGTCATATAACGGTATTATCCAAGCTTCCCAAGCTTGTGACGCGGGTTCGACTCCCGTCGTCCGCTAAAAGGTTCCCCCAGAATGAGGCGGGAGTCGAAACGGAGCACTCGGTGAACCAAGCCAAGGCGAAAGCCTTGACCGAAACGTACGGCGCAGGATGCGCCGCGGGCGCGAAGACGGTCTGGAGGCGGACGGCAGGGACGCCGGCCGCCGGAAGACGACTCCCGTCGTCCGCTAAGAACGGCACACAGCCAATGAAGGCAGCTAAAACCCCATGGAAATGATCGCCGGCGTTGATGACGACGGCCGCAGGCTGGACCGGCTGCTCAGAAAGGCCCTCCCGGACCTGCCCCTTTCGGCGATACACCGGCTCTTAAGACGGGGCCGGGTGCTGGCGGGGGGCAAACCCGGCGGCGCGGCGGATCGGATCAACGCCGGAACGGTGATACGGATCCTGGAGGAACGGGCCGCCGGGACGCGGCCTTCCCGGCCCGCTTCCCCGGATCGGCCCCCGGGGGAAGAGGCCCGCCCCCCGGACATACTGCGGGAAGCGCCGGGACTGCTCATAGTGAACAAACCCGCGGGGATAGGGGTCCACGGACCTTCCGCCGGTGAGGAAACCCTTGAAACCCTGGTCCGTTCCTTCCTTGCGGACCGGCTTCCTCCATCTCTCTCCTTCAAGCCCGGCCCCCTCCACCGTCTGGACAGAAACACCAGCGGGGTCATGGTCTTTTCAAGTTCCCTGGAGGGCGCCCGGCGCTTCAGCGCCCTGATCCGGGAAGGGCGGATAACTAAACGTTACCTTGCCCTGGTTGAGGGGGCCGCCGGAGGACCTGCCGCAGTGGGCGCCGATTCGCCCCTCAACGTAAGCGCAAACGAGGAAACCTGGGAGGACTACCTGATCCGGGACAAGTCCCTGGGGAAGAGCTTTACCGCCGAAGCGGGGGCCGGGGCAAAACGGGCCCTTGCCAGGGTACGGCCTCTGGCAGGCGCCGGCGGCTTTTCCCTCATCATGCTGGAAATCTCCACCGGCAGGACCCACCAGATCCGGGCCCAGGCGGCGGCCCGGGGGCATCCCCTGGCGGGGGACCGCAAGTACGGGGGCAAACCCCGGATAGGCGGCTTCCTGCTTCACGCCCATACCCTGGAGTTCCCCTGGCCCGGTCCCGCGGGAAGCGCCGGGGAGGAGCGGATACTGGTCAGCGCCCCCCTGCCCGAGGGCTTCCGCAAAACCATCTCCGAACTTTTCGCGATCACCTTCAAGGCCCTGGATTTCCCTTCCAATGACGAGTATGTTTTATAGGTAATGTTCTGGCATTTTTTCTGGCCCCTGAGAAGGGTAAAAACCTACGCCCTCGTCGGGGAAAGCGGCACCGGCAAAAGCTTCCGGGCCAAGCTCGTGGCCCAGAAGTACGGCATTGACTTCATCATCGACGACGGCCTTTTGATCCGGGACAACCGGATCATCGCGGGCCATTCGGCGAAAAAAGAAAAGACCTTTATGGCGGCGGTCAAGGCGGCCCTCTTTGACGAAAAGTCCCAGCGGGACGAGGTGGCCCGGAAGCTCCAGGCGGAAAGGATCGGCCGCATCCTCATTCTGGGAACTTCGGAAAAAATGGTGAACAAGATCGCCGGCCGGCTGCAGCTGCCCCTGCCGAAGAAGATCGTCAAGATTGAAGACATCGCCTCCCAGGAGGATATTGAAAAGGCCATCAGGACCAGAAAAATTGAGGGGAAGCATGTCATCCCCGTGCCCTCCATTGAGGTGAAGCGGAACTATCCCAATATCTTCTACGACGCGGTGCGGATTTTTAAGCGGCGGCCCACTCTGGGCCCGGCCAAGGTGCTGGAAAAATCGGTGGTCCGCCCGGAATATTCAAAGCGGGGCAAGGTGATCATTTCCGAAGCCGCCCTGAGCCAGATGGTCATCCATTGCGTGGACGAGTACAATCAGAACATCAGGATCAAAAAGATCGTGGTGAAGGACGACGACGCGGGCTACCGGCTGGTCATCACCATTGACGTGCCCTACGGAACCCAGCTGGGCGGCAACATGCACGATCTGCAGCAGTACATCATTGACAACATCGAACGGTATACGGGCATCCTGATTGAAGGGGTGAATATCATCATTGATAAGCTGATCCAGTAGCCGGTCCGCCGGCGGGGATCTTGTTTGACAGGAGGATTTGATGAAGAAGCGCCTGGGGACCTTGATCCTGGCGGGGGCATTGGCCTTTTCCCTTTACGCCCAAAACCAAAGTGAAAGCGCCGCGCCGGTCCGCCGCTACGAGCTAATCGCCGGCGCCGCCGGCGACCCCGGTACGGATACGGAAGCGCTGCGGCGGGAGCTTGAACTGCGCTTCGACATCTTTAACCGGCTCTTCCGCTTTGACCCGGCGGGGATAAGCCTTCCCCTCAGGGTCCGCCTCTTCCGGGACCAGGCGGCCTACGACGGCTATGTATCCGCCCGGTTGGGGGGGCCCAGGGAGGGGGCGGTGTACCTCCACTATAACCAGAGCGAAAGGCGGGAGCTGGTGATACATCAGGGAAGCCCTGCGGCGGCCCGGATGCTCCCCGCCCAGGCCTTCCTCCAGTACCTTAGGGCCTTTATCCCTTCGCCCCCCACCTGGATGAAGGAGGGCTTCACCGTATACTTTACCACCCTCGCCGTAAACGCCGAAACCGGGGAACTCTCCTACGAAGAAAATGTGGCCTGGCTTGAAACGGTAAAGAGCCTGGGGAAGATCGAGCTGCAACGGGTGCTGGCGGCGGACGAGGGGGAGCCGCCCCAAAATTTGCAGCCCCTCTCCTGGTCCCTGGTTTCCTTTCTCTTGAACAGCGGCAGCGAAGGCTACTTTAGATCCCTCACCGATTCCTTTATGCTCCTGGCCTCCGGGGCAACGGCGGCGGAAACGCCGAGGCGGTGCGGAAGCGGCTCTACCTCTGGTCAAGCCCGGAGTCCATGCAGGAGGACTACCTGGCTTATCTGGCCTCCCGAAAGACCTTCGCCGAACTTATCGAAGCGGGACAGCGCTCCTATGCGGAGGGGGACCCCCCTCAGGCGGAGGTCTATTTCCATAACGCCCTGGAACAGAAGCCCGGCCATTACGCCCCATACTACTACCTGGGGCTTTTGGCCTATGAGAAACAGAACTACAACGCGGCGGAACAGTACTACCAGTCCGCCCTGCAATACGGCGCGGACCCGGCCCTGGTGCAGTATGCCCTGGGACTTAACGCCGTTGCCGCGGGGAAAAAGGGCGAGGCCGCGGGCTTCCTGGAAGCGGCCGCAGCCGCGGCCCCCGAACGGTACAGAGACCGGGTCCGGGAACTGCTCGGCCGGCTTAAGTAGGGCAAAATTCCCCGCCATTCGGCTTGCAGTAATTCAGAATTCGAATTAACCACAGACCACACCGACCACACAAGAACTCGCCTTTCCTCTCTTGCGAAGCAAGTTCTTAGGGAGGGTCTCAGTGAACTATCCTGATGATTTCCGCTTTGGGATAGGCATTGAAATTTACTAAAAACCCCACTTTCAGACCGGTTGCGGTCAGATAGTTTAAAATTTGCGCCTTATGTTCCATACCTAATTGTTTAACTGCCTTGATTTCTACTATTATTTTCCCAAAACAAAGAAAATCCGCAACATAAAACTGCTTCAAAGGTTTGCCGTCATACAGTATGGGTATCTTTTTTTGCGCGGTGAACGGTATTTTTACCTTTTCAAATTCAATTTCCAACGCTTCCTGATAAACTGCTTCAAGGAAACCGCTTCCAAGTTTGCGATTTAC
>JAITON010000031.1 GCA_031289935.1 Treponema sp. | reverse complement strand
TGTTTAACCGGAAACGTGTACAGAGCTTAATCAGAACCGTAGGGTGTTTAACCGGAAACGTGTACAGGGCTTAATCAGAACCGTAGGGTGTTTAACCGGAAACGTGTACAGGGCTTAATCAGAACCCTAGGGTGTTTAACCGGAAACGTGTACAGGGGTTAGTCAGAACCCTAGGGTGTTTAACCGGAAACGTGTACCGGGGTTAGTCAGAACCCTAGGGTGTTTAACCGGAAACGTGTACAGGGGTTAGTCAGAACCCTAGGGTGTTTAACCGGAAACGTGTACAGGGCTTAATCAGAACCGTAGGGTGTTTAACTAGAACCGTAGGGTGTTTAACCGGAAACGTACAAGGGTTAGTCAGAACCGTAGGGTGTTTAACCGGAAACGTGTACAGGGGTTAGTCAGAACCCTACGAGCGGCGGTTCGGAGCGGCGGGTCCCTAGGGTGTTTAACCGGAACCGTACAATCAGCCTCTGAAGGCTTGACCCTTTTACGCATTCCGTGCTAGAGTCAGAAACTATTTCTCTCTAGAAGGAAGTTACCTATGAATTCATTGTACCTGCTCTCGAGCAATCCGGAAGCGGCTGCCGGAGAAGGAGCCGCCACGGGCGGTTCCCTGCTCACCACGATCATCCCCTTTGCGCTGGTTATCGGGATTTTCTACTTTCTCATCATCCGTCCCCAGAATAAGAAGCAAAAGGATACTCAGCGGATGCTGAGCGCTATCAAAAAGGGCGACAAGATTGTTACCATCGGGGGGATTCACGGGACCATTTACACGGTCCGGGACGATTCGGTCATCGTCAAGGTGGACGACGGCACCAAGATTGAGTTTTCCCGGAGCGCCGTTTCCAGTATTGTCGCCGAGGGGAAGGCTGCGGTAGAAGAGAAGTCTGCGGAAGGAAAGGCCGGGGGCCTCAAGCTTTTTGGCTCAAAGAAGAAGGACGAGGCGGTGGATGCGGTGGTGGTTGAAGAGCCCGAAGCCGCCGCCGGGCCTTCCGAAGAAGAAAAATAACTTTGTTGAGGCGGTTCCATGAGTAAACGGTATCGGTTTATCATCGTCCTCCTGGTGGTGGCGGTGTGTTTTGTATTCCTGTTCCCCACCCTGCGCTGGTACTTCATGGTCCCTAAAGAGGATCAGGCCCTGGCCCTGGGTACCCGGGAGCAGATCAAGGAGTACGCGTCCAGGACGGCCCTGGTGGGGCTCCAGAACCTGATCGACGCGGCCCGTTCCGCTGAGGCGGTTCCCGCCGGGCTGGAGTTCCTGGTTCCCAAGGCCAGGAAGCTTCAGCGGGATATGGACCTGCCGGCTCCTGGGCAATGGGACGCGGCGGCGGTGCTTTCGGTCTTTTCCCGCCGGGAAGATGCCCTGGAGGCTATCGAAAGCGAGTACCGGGACAGTGTCTTCGCCCTCAAGAACCTGCAACAGAGCGCGGTGCAACTGGGGCTGGACCTTTCCGGGGGGCTTTCTATCATTCTCCAGGCTGATATGGACGCGCTCCAGGAGAAGCTGGGCCGGCCCCTGACCGAAGAAGACCGGGAGGACGCGGTGAACCGGGCCCTGGAGGTGCTGAACAACCGTATCGACCGCTTCGGCCTCACCGAACCGGTGATCCGGCGCCAGGGAACGGACCAGATTTATGTGGAAATTCCCGGCGCCGCCGATCCTGAGCGGATCAATTCCATCATTATGGGCAAGGGGGGGCTGGCATTTCACCTGGTGGATACCGAGGCCCTGGCGGTCTTTAACGCCTATTACGCCGCCCACCCGGCGGATACTTTTGACGCCCAGGGCAATCTGCTGGATCCTTCCATTATTCCTGCCGATGTGGTCATCCGCGGGGTCTACGAGAAAGATCAGTACGGCCTGGACGAATTTGTAGAGTACACGGCCATCAAAAAGGAAATTGGCCTGGACGGGAACCATATCCAGAGCGCGGTGGTAGAGCGGAACGATCTGGACGGCAAGCCCGAGGTAACCTTTAACCTGGACGCCGAGGGGGGGGAGATCTTTTATCAACTGACCTCGGCAAACGTAAACCAGCTCCTGGCCATTGTCCTGGACGACCGGGTCAAGTCCCAGGCTACCATTACAACGGCCATTCGGGACGCGGTACGGCTCTCGGGCTTTGGCGCCGAGGAGGCCGAGAATATCGCCCTGACCCTCCGCACGGCGGCCCTGCCGGTGGAACTGGAAGTGATCAACCAACAGTCCATTGGGGCCTCTATGGGGGAAGATACTATCAGGCAGGGGCTTTACGCGCTCCTGGGGGGCCTGGCTGCGGTTATGGTCTTTATGCTGATCTATTACAAGGGGGCCGGGGGTAACGCGGTCATCGCCCAGATCCTCAACATCTATTTGATGGGTAGTATCCTTTCGGCCTTTAACTTTACCCTGACCCTGCCGAGTATCGCGGGGTTTATCCTGACCATCGGCATGGCGGTGGACGCTAATGTCATCATCTTTGAGCGCATGAAGGAGGAACTCAGGCTGGGCAAGACGAGGAAGGCCGCCGTGGAAGCGGGCTTTAATAAAGCCTTCTGGGCGGTCATGGACTCCAATATCACTACCTTTATCGCCGCCCTGTTCCTCTCCCAGTTGGGCTCCGGGCCTATTCAGGGGTTCGCGGTGAGCCTGGCCATCGGCGTGCTCTCTTCGGTCTTTACCGCCCTGTTTGTGTCGAGGCTGATTTTTGACTTCGGTACCGATGTGCTGCAGAGGAAGAAACTTTCGGTAAGCTGGTTTAAGGGGGTCAAGGCATGAAGCGGATTTTGCCATTTTCCAGGTTTTTTCTCCCCGCCCTGGTCCTTTCTTCCCTGTTGGTTGTGGCCGGTATTGCCGGATACTTTCTCAACGGGGGGTTTAATCTGGGGGTTGACTTCCAGGCGGGCCTGGTCCAGGAGGTGCAGTTTGCCCCCACGGCCCTTAACCTGAGCTATTCGGGCCGGGCCAACGCATCGGTTTCCTTTGGCCGGGCGGGTATGGACATCGTTGTTTCAGGCGCCGGTATCGAGGGGGTGACCCACGAGTTCCCCTATACAAGCTATCCCACCTTGAATGATTTACGGGCCGGGCTTTTGGGCGTGGAAGGCGTCGGGGTAAGCCTTAACGCGCCGGGGGCCACGGCATCGACCCTGCTTATCCAGAGCACCCAGGGAAACCCGCTCCTGGGGGCCGAACCCTATGTGGTCCATTACCTGCCGCCGGATAGTCCGGTGGTTCCCATTGAAGAAGTGCGGTCCAGCCTAGAGTCCCTGGGGACGGTCTCGGTGCAGATTCTGGGGGACCCGGCGGACCGGCACTTTATGATCCGCATGCAGGAGGATGCTTCCGAGGACGGGGTCTCGGCGGAGCAGATTATTGCCGCCCTGGAAACGGCCTTTGGCGCAGACGGTGTGGCGATAACCCGGTCCGACTATGTGAGCTCCCGGTTCTCCGAGGCCCTGACGGCCCAGGCTGGGCTCCTCATTCTGGCCACCCTGGCGCTGATCCTGATCTACGCATCCATCCGCTTTAAGCCCCAGTATGCGGTGGGGGCGGTGCTGGCTATTGCCCACGACGCCCTGATCATGGTGGCCTTCTTTGTATGGAGCCGCATGGAGTTTAACACCACGAGTATCGCCGCCATACTGACCATCCTGGGTTATTCAATCAACGATACCATCGTGATCTTTGACCGGATTCGGGAGACCCGGCGGATTTACCCCGACGATCCCTTTATGGAGGTCCTGAACCGGGCCATCAGCGAGACCCTGGGCCGGACCGTCATTACCACGGTAACGACCATGCTGGCGGTGGTGATGCTCTTTATCTTTACCACCGGGTCCATGAAGGATTTTGCCCTGGCGCTCCTGGTGGGTATGACATCCGGCGTGTATTCGACCATCTTCATCGCCTCAGGCTTTGTGAACCTCTGGGAATCGGTAAAGGCGAAACGGGTCAAGAAAGAACGACAGGTGAAGTGAGGGTAATCCGCGCCAGGGTTTTGGGCTGCTGTTTCGGGGTTAGAAGGGCGATGGAAACGGCCTATACGGAGCTTGCCTCGGCGGCGGCTACCGGAAGGCGCTGTTATTCCATCGGCCCCCTAATCCATAACCCCCCGGCCCTGGAGGACTTGGCCGGTAAGGGTCTTGAGGTACTGGACGCCCGGAAGCTCCCGGCGGTACTTTCCGGGGCAGTCCTGATTATCCGGGCCCACGGGATATGTCCCCTCCTGGAGACGGCCCTGATGGAACGGGGCGGACGGGTCGTGGATGCGACCTGCCCCAAGGTAAAGGCCAGCCAGATGCGGGCCCGGGATCTGAGCCGGGCCGGGCGGCCGGTGTTTCTAGCCGGGGAAAGGGCCCATGCCGAGGTGGCCGGTATTCAGGGTTATGCCCCCGGCTGCCTTGTGGTGGGGAAGCCCGAAGAAGCCGCCCGTGCTGCCCGGCAACTGGCCCAATCCCCAATCCCCAATCCCCAATCCCCGGCCTTACTGGCCCAGACTACGATCTCCCCCGGCGAATACGATGCCATCGCGGCCGCCATAGGTCAATACTTTCCGGATATTGAGGTCATTGATACCATTTGTCCGGCCACCCGGGAACGGCAGGAGGCCCTGAGGGAGCTCTGCCGGGAGGTGGACGCGGCGCTCATCGCCGGGGGCCGGGGTTCGGCCAATACCCGGCGGCTTCTTGCCATTGCCCGGGAGAGCGGCCTGCCTGCCTGGATCGCCGAATCTGCCGCGGACCTGCCGCCCGGGATTACCGGCTTTGCGAGGCTGGGGCTTTCTGCCGGGGCTTCTACCCCGGACTGGGTTATCGACAGGATAGAGGCGGCTCTCGGCGGCTCAAGCTGAAGCTCCGGCAGTCAAAGCCGGACGGTTTTCCTGCGTTTTTTTTTCGAAAAGCTTAAAAACCCCTTGACATATCCCTCGTGATGGTATAAAGTTACTTTATCATGATGATGACGCATGGAAACAGGGCCAATAGAGGTTGTTCCCAGTTAAATGTCCTCAAGAGTCCGGTGCAATCCGGCCCAGGCCGGATTGCGAGCCCCGCTGGGGGTAGCCCCGCTGGGGGCGGCCAGAATTTCCCAATAGTCCGGCAACGCCAGATAGTGGCCCCGCTGGGGCCGGTCAGAATCTCTCAATCGCGCAGTTTGCGTGCAATCCTACCGGATTGCGCAC
>JAITON010000038.1 GCA_031289935.1 Treponema sp. | reverse complement strand
TCCTGTAAATTTTCCGTCATGGAAGTTACCAGGGCATTGGCGGGAACATCGTAGAGGGTGGAGCTTGCGTCCCAAAGAATATAGGCCAGGGTGGCCCAGATGATCTTGATCTGTAGGGAAACCCCCGTAGGAATAAGAAACATGAGCATCGTTGCAATGGGGGTGGTAATTACCGCGACTCGGAGCCAGGGTAAAAATTTTCCCTTCTTAAAATGGGCCTTATCCACTATCACCCCGAATATGGGGTCGTTCACCGCATCCCATACCTTGGCCCCAATAAAAATCAGCCCCACCGCCGCCGCCGGTATCCCAATATTGGTAAGATAAAGCTGAAAGAAACTGGCGATTAGGTAGTACCCCAGGATTCCCCCAAAGAAAAACAAGCCGTAGGAGATCCGCTCCCCTCGAGTAGTTGAGTAATGTACCGTATTTTTCATAGACCCTCCTGATACGCAAGCCCGCAGTCTGCGTTTTTTCACTAAAATCACTTGCATCTTATGCTCCCCTAAAGTACCATAATGGTACAAACGTTTGAATTATTGGATCTTTGTTAGGTAATTTTATGGCAAAATGGGATGCGAAAAAATTTGTCCACGAGACATTCCTCAGCGGTTTTCACCATCATTCTTATTTTTTGGATAAGGAAAAGTTGACCGCCTTTTTTGAGGGCAACAAGGAACTCATACTCCTGGACGATCTGGATATTGCCACCTACGCGGATGTCCTGGCGCCGGATCGCCAGCGGGCCTTAAAAAACAGCCTGATCTGTTTTATCGCCGTGATCAGCCGGTCCGCCATCGAAAACGGTCTGGATGTGGAAGAAAGTTTTTCCCTCAGCGACTATTACATCAACGAGGTGGAAAAGCAGCAAAATGAACGGCAGTTACAAAGGCTTTTACAGGAATTGTCCCAACATTATGCGGAACTGGTGCGGGCCATCGCCAGCCACCCAAACTATTCCTCGCCGGTAGTCCGGGCCATCCGCTACATACTGCACCACATTCAGGAACCCTGCCGGGTCTCGGAAGTAGCCGCCTCGGTCAGCCTGAATCCCCAGTATATGGCAACCCTCTTCAAGAATGAGACCGGCCTAGAGCCATCTTCGTATATTCGGCAACGAAAGATGAAGATCGCCATTGAACTCCTGACCCTGCCGAGTAATTCCATCATCCAAATCGCCGAAGCCCTCGGCTACTGCGACAGTTCCCACTTTATCAGGGAATTCAAAAAGGTCTATGGCCTGAGCCCCCGCCGTTTTATAAAACAAGGAAATTTTAAGCAGCAACGATAAGGCTTCCTGTATCAGGGACCGGCACTGGATGGATTTGTTGGGGCCGCCGGATACGATCCACCAGCTCTGGCGCGAATGTCGCCCCCAGTATTCGGCCATTATGCCACGCTACCGGTTCTCGCCGCGCAGTTGCCGGTAGGGATTACGGCGCTGCTTGAAGTATGCCTGATACGCGGCGCTGGAATTGTAGTAGTCGTCATACATTGCAGCCGAAAGCGGTTTTAAGAGTGACGCGTCGTTTTACCGGGTGTTCAAGGAACTTACCGGCCTACCTCCAAATCAATACCGCGTGTCTCCGATGGAAAAGGCCGCGCCGGTGGGTATTCAGGGATACGTTGCCTTCTATCCAGGGGATGCCGTCAAGTTGCTCCGTGAATATAAAGGTTTGCCCTAAACTATACCGTTCAATCTCCCTATGATGGTCCATTCCGGTCTCAGACGCGAAACGACCCACGACCGTTGCAAGAAATCATCCGCTCTGCCAGTCTTGGCCCTTGTTATAGTTCCCTAAAGCTGGCCTGGGGGCTATAATCATGATCATGCAGGATCTACTTTCCCAATTCGCCATTTACGGGGACTTTGAAGAGGCCGGACCCTTCGGGGGCGGGCACATCAACAGCACCTTCCGCTCAAGCTGGAGGCAGGCAGGTACGCGGCTGCGCTATCTGCACCAGCGGATTAATACGCAGGTCTTTAGGCATCCCGAAGCGGTGATGGAGAACATTCTCCGGGTAACGAGCCATATTGCCGCAGGGCTGGCCGCCAGTGGTTCCCGGGATATAAGCCGGCAAGTGCTCTCCGTCGTCGCTGCCCGGAACGGACGGCCCTTTGTTATCGACGGCGAAGGCGGCTTTTGGCGGAGTTATCTCTTTATCGAGGGCGCCTACAGCCGCGAGGTAACGGAGACCCCCGAAGAGGCCGCCTTTCTGGGGGCCGGCGCGGGCCGGTTTCAGAAGCAGCTTGTGGGCCTGGGGGGGCCCCGGCTCCACGAAACGATACCGGACTTCCACCACATGGAAAGGCGCTACCAGCGGTTCCGCGAGGCCCTGGACAAAGACGCCTTCCACCGGGCCGCCTCCCTGGGGGCAGAGATCGACTATATGGAAGCTAACGCCGAACGGGGGGCCGTCCTTATCCGCGCCCTCAGGTCGGGGAAAATCCCCGAACGGATCTGCCATAACGACGCGAAGATGAACAACCTGCTCCTGGACAAAAAGACCGGAGAGGCCCTGGCTATTGTGGACCTGGACACGGTGATGCCCGGCTCGGCCCTCTTCGATACGGGGGACCTCATCCGCACGGTCTGTAACCGGGCCGCCGAGGACGAGCGGGAGCTTTCACGGGTCGTGTTCGAGCCCGCCTATTTCCGCGCCCTTATATCGGGCTACCTCTCCGAGTCTGCGGGCTTTCTTACGGAGGCCGAAAAACGGCTTATCCCTGAATCGGGGCGGAGCTTCGCCCAGATCATGGGCCTGCGTTTCCTTACCGACTACCTTGAGGGGGACCATTACTACCACATCGCCCGGCCGGAGCACAACCTCGACCGCTGCCGTACCCAGATCGCGCTGATGCGGTCCATGGACGCCCAGTGGGAGGAAATAACGCGCCTTGCGGCAGATGCCGCATAGCATCTTCCCAAAACATAGGCTATAGTGCTTCCATGCAGTTTGAATTGACCGATGTCCTGATAGACGAAATTCTTTTTGCCATGGAGGATCAGAACGGAACATTCCTCCTGGACACCCGGGAGGCGCTGGTTATATCCGAAGATACCGGTGAGGGCTTCCCCGGCGAGGCTGCCGGGAACGCGGAACCGGGCCGCTTCATGGTTCTGCCGGAATGGGATTCTTCCGAGGGCTTCAGGCTCATGGAACGCTTCACCGCAGGGGTCAAGAACGCGCTGGTCCGGGAGAAGCTCACCGCAGCCCTGGACCGGGGCAAGGGGGTCTTCCGGGCCTTTAAGGACGCGCTGACTGGCCACCCCGAGATGGAGCAGCTCTGGTTCAGCTTCAAGGAACGGGAGATGCGGCGGATTGTCCTGGACTGGTACAACGGGCTCCGGGAAGAATGGGGCCTTGAGCGGATTGGACCCGAACCCGAGGAGACCGGGGACCTGGTTCTGGAGGATTTCAAATTCCGGGAAGTCCAGAGCCGGGATGAGGCGGCGGTCCGGCGCCTGCACGGGCTCTGTTTGGGCCTGGGGGAGGAACCGCAGGCTGTAGACGCAGCGGCCCCGGGCAAGCTCTTTCTGGCCCTGGTTACCGAAACGGGGGCGGGGGAACTTATCGCCCATATCCGGGCCGGCCGGGAGGGCGGGACCGTCAGAATCAGCGCCCTGGAAGTGAAGCCCGAGTACCGGGGCCTGGGTATCGGCAAGTCCCTCCTGGACAGCCTCCTTAAACGGATTGACTGGGAGGAGATATCTGCGGTGAGCATCGACCTTCCCGAGGAATCCCAGGGATTTTCCCGGGTCCTGCTTCGGGAGTCCTTTAGCCCCCGGGCTACCCGTTATCTTCTCAAGCCACCGGCTGAACCGTCTTGAGTAAAAAGACAAAACATGCTATACTCTCCCTAACTTTAGATTTGGGGGATTTTCATGGCTACGCAATTCGACCCGGAACGTCTCAAAAAGCGGATAAGCGAAACGCTCGAAAAGGTTTACAATGAGGCGGACCCGGCCCTCCTGGCCCGCTACCGTTCGATACTTAAGAAAGAGGTGGGCTTCTTTAGACGCTCCTACTTTGCCGCTTATTTATTGATGGAATTTGACCGGTCGGGAGGAAGGCCCTACCGGGACCGCTTCACGGACCGGCCCCGGCGGGATTTCCGGCAGGACGGCTCCGAACAACCGGCCCTCCGGGACCGGAGCCCACACCGGTCCTTTCTGAGCGAGGAGGAGTCGGTGCGGCTCTTCTTCGGCGCGGGCAGGACCCGGCGGGTCTTTCCCCGGGAAATCCTGGGTATTATAGGTTCCCGGACCCAGGTGCCCCGGGAGGATATCGGGGCTATCCGTATCCTGGACAACTATTCCTTTGTACAAGTCCGAAGTACCGTGGCCGATGATATTATCGAGGCTCTGAACGGCAAGCCCTTCCGGGGCCGGCCTCTTTCGGTGAACTACGCCCGGTCAAAACGGGACGAGGATTGGCAGGAAGATTCCCTGCCTCCTGAGAGCGGCGAAGATACCGGCGCTACGACCGCAGAGACGGTTCGTGGGTTCCGGGACAGCCTGGCCGGGGAGGAAATTCTCCCCGGGGATTCAAGTTTTAACGAGGCCGGGGCCGAGCCGCCCGAAGAGTCCCTGGACTCGGGAGAAGAGGACGATGATCGTTAGGCACCATGTCCTGGCGGTCGGTTCCCTGGAAACCAACTGCTATATCATCCCCTTGGAGGACCATCGTTCCTGCGCCCTGATCGACCCCGGCGATGAGGGGGACCGTATCATCGCCTGTCTAAAGGAGCTGGGCCTCACTCCCCGGTATATCCTCCTTACCCACGGTCACTTTGACCATATCTCCGCCCTGCCGGATATCGCGGCGGTCTGGCCGTACGCCGAAATCGCCATCCACCGGGACGATGCCGGTCGCCTGAAGCAGCCTCCGGACCTGCTCCTGGACGAGGGGAGCCGGGTCGGGCCCTTCCGGGTGATCCATCTGCCGGGCCATACGGCCGGTTCTGTGGGCTTTTTGCTGGAACCAGATTCATCAGCCCCCAAAATTCTCTACAGCGGGGACACCCTCTTCCAGGGTGGCGTAGGACGGACCGACCTGCCGGGCGGGAACCAGGCGGCCCTGGAAGCCAGCCTCGACCGGCTCCTGGCCATGGACGGGGACATTGCCGTCTATCCTGGCCACGGAGGGCCCAGCACGATCGCTGCCGAGGCCCTCGCCAGGGCCCGGGGAACATGGGAATGAATAGTATCCGGCGGCCCTTTGCCTACCGCTACCATAACATCACTTTTTTTCTTATCGGGATCAATCTTCTCGTCTTTGTGCTACAGCAGATTTTTCCCCGAATCACCGCCTATATGGCCTTGAACCTGATTGCGGTGCGCTACGGCCACTGGTTCTGGCAGTTTCTCAGCTATATGTTCGCCCACGGCAGCATCAGCCATCTTCTGTTTAACCTGTTGGCCCTGTTTGTCTTCGGCGTCCAGGTGGAGCGCCGCATGGGGAGCCGGGAATTTCTCCTCTACTATATGATGACCGGGATCCTGGCGGGGCTCTTTTCCTTCGGCGTCTACTGGGTCAGCGGGGCCTACACCGTGTACCTCCTGGGCGCTTCCGGGGCCATATTCGCGGTGCAACTTGCCTACGCAGTCTTTTTCCCCAACACAGTGCTTTATCTCTGGGGGATTCTGCCCCTCCGGGCCCCGGTGATGGTACTGGGTTTTACCGCCCTGGAACTCTTTTCATCGCTGGCGGGCCTTAACTCGAGCGTGGCTCATCTGACCCATCTGGCGGGCTTCGGCTTCGGCTGGCTCTACTTCCTGGTCCGTCTCGGTCTCAATCCCTGGAAAAGCTGGAAACGCCGCTAGGGATGCCTCACTCCATCGTATCGTCAGGCAGATAGAGTACGTATCTGCCCCCTGCGGAGTATATCTGCCCACTTTTAACGGAGAGAGTGGGATTCGAACCCACGGTACCCTTTAGAGGCACACACGACTTCCAATCGTGCTCCTTCGGCCACTCGGACATCTCTCCAAAGAAAACAAACAAAAAATCCTTCAGTTTTTTGTTCCGGAGCAGGGGGGATTCGAACCCCCGGAACCCTTACAAGTTCAACGGTTTTCGAAACCGTCTCCTTCAACCGCTCGGACACCGCTCCATTGTGCATAAGACTGATTTTCTTATGCCAGTTAAACTTGGATCATCTAGCATAATTTAGTTTATATCAGGCTATACCTTTTTGTCAAGTAGATTAAGTTGGATTGTAAGTCAAAAACCAAATCAGGGCCACGCATATACAAAGGGTAAAGGCGGGAGGCGAAAAAGACAATAAATGACGGCTCCCCGCAAACCGTAACGCCCGGTACAAAATCGCCATCACCAGCACCCTAGTCTTGCCGGAACGGGAACCGCCAAACAACAAAATATGTTTCGCTCTGCCCCCGCAACCCCCCGTAAAAATTTTCCAAAAACGTGAAAAAATCACAAAACGCGAAAAAACCACCGTAATGCCTCAAAATAAAATCTAACCGAAAGGACGGATGCCTCATAATAAGAATTCTAACCGTAGCTAGATATTCTCAAGGGCGGCGTCAGCGAGGGACTGACGCCGCATGAGCGCCTTCTGTTGGTTCAGCTCCATGAGAGCCGAGACCGCCCGATAGACCTCCTGCTGGAGGAGGACCGGGTTGTAGGATTGGTACCGCCGGGCCAGTTCCGCCTTGGCCGCAACGGAGAGGTCCGGGGAAGCTATAAGCCGTTGGTAAGGACTCATAGGTTTGTCATAGACCTTACGAACTTTGGAGCCGACCCTGGACTTGTCGATGAGCTTGATGGGGGGGAGGAAATAATTCAAGAGGGGGCAGAGGGAGCGTTAGACGGCGGCGAGGGCCTGGTGTTCGGAGGGGGTGTCGAAGCGGGAGTAGCCGACATAGTCGCGGATGCACTTGAGGTTTTTCTGTTCGACGAAGCAGTTGTCATTTTTGTGGTAGGGTCTGGTGCGGGTAAAGGTGATACGGTTTGAATCGCACCAGGATACAAGGGCATGGTTGATAAACTCGCTGCCGTTGTCGCTGTCGAGGCCGAGGAGGGGGAACGGGGTGTTGGACAGGATATCAGGGAGAGCCTCCATGACCCATTTTTGGGCTTTATTGAGGAGGGGGCGAAGTTCGACCCAGCCGGAGGCGACATCGGTGGCGTCCAGAGTGAGGCAAAACTCCCCGGCGTCCCGTTCGCCGCAGTGGTGGACGGTGTCAATCTCAAAGAAGCC
>JAITON010000021.1 GCA_031289935.1 Treponema sp. | reverse complement strand
TGGCGTATTCTGCTGGACTTTGACCGGGTAGAATCTATCCGCAGCTTTGATCCCCTGGACCAGGGGGGCCTGGAAACGGCCGGCTCTCTGATTATCCGGCCCCTTAAGGAACTGGTCTGGACCGATGACCGGATCGGGATTCTGGACCGGAACCTGGCCGCTTTGCCGGAGTTCAGCGACCGGGGCCGGGAGGCCCTGCTCACGGAGCTCTATGCCCGCCGGACAGCGCCGGGGGAGGAGCTGCTCTTTCCCCTGGCCTTTGAGGAGGGCCCGGCGACCCTCCTGGACTATCTGGGGGAGGCTGGTACGGTGGTCTACCTGGACTGGGAGCGGTTGCTGAACGCCCAGGAGGTCATGGAAAAGGAGTACCGGAGCCTCTACCGGGGTGTTCAACGGGGCGGGGGTTCCGAAGGCGGGGGGCCTTCGGGCGCAGGCGGGGGGCCTTCGGGCGAGGGTATCCGGGGTGAAGCCCTGGGGAAGGCTTTGCGGGAGGCCCCGGCGCCGGAGCGGATTCTCTGCAAGTTTAGCGAGCTGGCCCGGCAGACTATACGGCGGATCTCCTTCCTGAGCCTCAGGGGGGGAGGGGAGGAGGGGGCCCTCCGCATCAATCTGGGCTCCGAGGCTCCCCGGAGCTTCTTCGGCAACATCGGCTATCTAAAGGAAGAATTCGCCGCTCTGCTTAAGGATGGCTGGCAGATTGTGGTGGCTGCCGGGTCGGAGGGCCAGGCGAGGCGGATTGGGGAGCTGCTCAAGGACCTGGAGGGGTCTGCCGCCGGAACGGCCTCTGCAAGAGGCACCTCTGGCAGAGGCGGCCTGGCCGTGATCGCCGCGCCCCTTTCCGCCGGCTTCGCGCTGCCGGATATCAAGCTCATACTGGTCCAGGAGAACGAGATCTTCGGCCGGCGGAAACGGCCGCCCCGGTCCCTTAAAACCGTCAAGAGCGCTGCCATCGACAGTTTTGTGGAGCTCAACCCTGGGGATTTCGTGGTCCATGTGAACTACGGTATCGGGCTCTTCAAGGGGGTTGAGCGGGTCCGGGCTCTGGGGCACGAGCGGGACTATATCAAGCTGGAGTACGCCGGGGAAGAAACCGTCTTTGTGCCCATCGAGCAGGTGAACCTGGTCCAGCGCTACATCGGCAACGAGGGTTCTCCGCCCCATCTGGACAGGCTGGGCTCCAAGTCCTGGGAAAACCGCAAGAACCGGGTGAGTAAGGCGGTGGAGGATATTGCCGGGCGGCTTCTGGAGCTCTATTCCAAGCGCAAGGCCGCGCCGGGTTTTGCCTATTCCGCAGATACCGAGTGGCAGACCATGTTTGAGGCCGCCTTTCCCTACGAGGAGACCGAGGACCAGCTCCGCTGCGTGGAGGAGATCAAGGCGGATATGGAAAGCCCCCATCCCATGGACCGGCTGATCTGCGGGGACGTGGGCTACGGTAAAACCGAGGTGGCGGTCCGGGCCTGCTTTAAGGCGGTGATGGGGGGCAAACAGGCGGTGTTTCTGGCCCCCACGACGATCCTGGCGGAGCAGCACTACGAGAACTTCCAGGAGCGGTTCAGCCGCTTTCCCGTGCGTATGGCCATGCTCAGCCGTTTTGTGGACCGGGCTACTACCCGGAAGGTCCTGGCGGAACTCAAGACCGGGTCGGTGGATGTTCTGGTAGGCACCCACCGGATCATTCAGAAGGACGTGGCCTTTAAGGACCTGGGGCTCCTGGTGATTGATGAGGAACAGCGCTTCGGGGTCAAGGACAAGGAGCGGCTCAAGGAGCTCAAGACCAACGTGGACTGCCTGAGTCTTTCGGCCACACCTATCCCACGGACCCTCCACATGAGCCTCCTCAAGATTCGGGACATGAGCCTCCTGGCCACGCCGCCCCAGAACCGGCGTCCCATTGAAACGGTGATTGGGGAGTGGAACGAGGAGCGTATTGCGGCGGCTATCCGCGCCGAGGTGGAACGGGGGGGCCAGATTTTTTTCCTTCATAACCGGGTGGAGAGTTTGCAGGAGACCCGTATCAGGCTGGAAAAGCTCGTGCCGGAGATGCTGGTGGATACGGCCCACGGTCAGATGGATGCCCAGGAACTCGAAGACGTGATGCACCGCTTTATCCACGGGGGCTTCCACGTCCTGGTGTCTACCACCATCATCGAGAACGGTATCGACATCCCCAATGTAAATACCATCATCATCGACCGGGCGGATATGTACGGGGTGAGCCAGCTCTACCAGCTTCGGGGCCGGGTGGGACGAAGCGACCGGCTGGCCTACGCCTACCTGTTTTATCCCGGGGGCCGGGCTCTTTCGGATCTGGCCATGAAGCGGCTCCAAGTGATATCGGACTTTACCGAGCTCGGTTCGGGCTTCAAGATCGCCATGAAGGATATGGAGATCCGGGGGGCCGGGAACCTCCTGGGCCGGGAACAGTCCGGGGACATCTATTCCGTGGGCTTCGACCTGTATTTGCAGCTTCTGGACGAGGCCGTCCACCGTCTGGAGGACGCCCACTACGAGGCCGAGAACGAGACCTTGCTGGAGCTGGAGTACTCGGGCTTTATCCCCGAGAGCTACATTGATTCGGTCCAGGAAAAGATGGGGGTCTACAAGAAGATCGCTGCGGTTAAGAGCCTGGAGGAGCTTGAGGCCCTCCACGCCGAGCTCCTGGACCGCTTCGGCCCGCCTCCGGACGAGGCGGCCAGTCTGCTTTCCCTGGCAGAGATCCGTATCATTTGCCGGGAACTTGTGGTATCATCCCTTAAGGAACGAGGCGGCCTGGTCCGGGTGGAGTTCGGCAAGGTCTCCAAGGTGAAGATCGACCGCCTCCTCAGGCTGATGAAGGAGCCGGGGGGGCGGGTAAAGCTGGACCCCCGGGCGGCCAACGTGCTCATCCTCCAGACCGGCAGCATCGGCCTCAAGGAAAAGAGCGAGTTTATCCGGGAGAAATTAGCCGCATTGGGGGAAGGAAAATAGGGAGGAACCGATGGCGAAAATCAAGACGGCGTTTATATTTTTTATGGTAGGCTTGTACATGCTCCTGCTCCTGCCCCTGGGACTCATCGCCTTTCTGCTGACGCTGCTGGGGCTGCGGAAGTCCATGACGCTGTTTGTTTCCACGATAGGCCGGCTCTTTGGCCGTATGCTGATTGCCCTGGTGGGGTGCCCAATTAGGGTTTCGGGGCAGGAACACATCCCCAGGAAGGGGGGGGTCTGTTTTGTGAGCAACCACGGGAGTATCTTCGATGCGGTGCTCCTCCTGGCCTATACGGGACGGCCCATCGGATTTATCGCCAAAAAAGAGTTCAGTCTGGTTCCCTTGCTGAATATTTGGATCCTCTTGATAGGCGGGCTCTTTGTCGACCGGCAGAGCGCCCGCAAGGCCGTGGGTACCATCCACGAAGGGGTCAGGCGGCTCAAGGACGGCGGGGGGATGATCATTTTTCCCGAAGGCCACCGGAGCCGGGGTCAGGGGTTGCTTCCCTTTAGGCCCGGTTCCTTCAAACTGGCCACTATGTCGGAGGCGCCTATTGTGCCGGTGGCCATCACGGGTAGCTATGATGTTTTTGAGCGGGAGGGGATCGTCAGGAAGTCACCCGTAACGGTAAGTTTCTGCGCGGTGGTTAACACTGCGGAGATTCCCCGGGAAGAACGGCGGCAGGTCCTGGTAACGCGAACCCATGAAGTAATCCGGGAGGCCATGGAAGCGGCCGTACCGGGATCTACCGGCTCAAGCGCAACAACCGGCTAGGGTGACAAAGTATGATCATAAAAGGTCGTTTTAGTTTTCTGGCGCCGGTTCTCGTGGCACTGCTCTGTTTGTTGCAGGGCTGTAAAAACGGTTCCAACGAACCGTCCCTGGCGCCGGTTCTTATAGAAACGGTAGAAGAAGGCGTCTATGTCCGGGAAGAATCAGGCGGCCCGGCGGATAGCACAGTCTGGCTGGCCAACGACGAGGCGGTCCGGGCGGCCTTTAACCTGGACTACCGGCCCCAGGCGCCCGAGCTTCCGGCGGGGCCGGAGCAGCGTGCGGCTTTTATTGTACCGGTTCAGGCGGGGGCCGGGACCCAGACTATCGGCGGGGGGCTGCGGCCCCTGGGGGATTACCTGGTCCAGTATAGCTCCCCCAGAGAGGCGGCTTCGATTGTGGCCGCCCAGGCCGGAACGGTGGAAACAGCCCAGGGGAATCAGGAGCCTCTGGCCGTGGTGGATTGGGGGCCCCAGGGTCTTTTCTCCTCGACGGTACAACGGCCCCAGATATACCTGGTCTTCTCCCAGCCCATGACCGCCCTGGCAGCCCTGGGCGCGCCTTCTGCCAGTTCCCCGGTGCTCAGCATCGAACCGGCTCTCAAGGGAGTTTTCCGCTGGTACGGTACGAGCTTCCTCAGCTTCGAGGCTGCCGAGCCCTGCCGGAGCCAGCAGGTCTATACGATTACGGTCAACCCCAATGCAGCGTCCATCTGGGGGAACAAAATCAGCGGCCAGCGGGTTTTCAGCTTTCATACCGAGGCCCTGGCAATCAGCGAAGTCCGGCCCGGGGATGCCTTTAGGAAACAGACCGGCATGTCTTTCTCCCTGAACGAGGTGCCCCCCGAGGCGGCCCGGGAGATCAGCATCAAGTTTAACTACCCCGTGCAGGCCGGGGATATCCGGCCGTATCTGGAAATCAGTACCGGTCTTGGGGGTCTCAAGGCCTTTAGCCTGCGGCAGGTCTCGGACTACGAGCTCTTGGCGGCGCTTACGGGGGTCGTGGAATTTGACACCCCGGTCTTTGTGATTCTGAAGCAGGGGGCCAAATCTGCCGGGGCGAGCTTTGGCATTGAGGCCGACCAGGTGGTGGTCTTTAGGACGCCGGGGCCTTTTGCAGTGACCGGCCTAGACCGGGGATACCCCTACGGCAAATACCGTAACATAATCGACATCGACTTTTCCATCAGGCTGAATGGGGCTACGGCAGCCGGAGCGGTACGGATTGAGCCCGCTATGGACCTGGGGCCTGATCATCTTGAGGTAATCGGCAATATTATCAGGCTGTACAATCTGCCCCTGAACTACGGCGAAACCCTGGGGGTGTATATTTCCAGAGACTTAAAGGATATCTTTGGCCGGAGCCTTGGCGCGGGGGCTTATAAGGGGAGCATCACCATGCCGCCTGAGCCGCCTCCGGTGGGGACTGCCCGTTTTCTGGACTATGGTAACGCCATGCTGGAAGCTCAGTTCGCGCCCCGCTTTCTCTTTGAACATACCAATATTCTGGAAGGGTCCTTTTATACGATACGTGCCATGGACGCCCCGGATGCCCAGGCCCAGGAGCGCCGCGTCGATCTTGCCGTTGGGGAGCGGGGCTACCGGTATTTCGAAGAGATTGATCTGGGGTCCTACCTTTCACGGGGCAGGGGTTCCGTCTACTTTAAGGCGGACTTAAGGCTCCCCACAGAATGGAAGGCTTCGGGGACCCAGGAAAAAACCCCCGATGGCTTCCGGATCTACCGCAGCACGAACGAGCTCCGTCTCCAGGTAACGGACCTGGGGCTTACGGTGCGTTACGGCTTTAACAAGACCGTGGTCCTGGTTACGAGCCTTTCCACCGGTGAGCCCGTGGAAGGAGCCCTGGTCAGGCTGATATCGCCCTGGCCCTTTGTAAGCCAAAACGGTCAGACCGATCTGCTCTGGGAAGTACAGGAATCGGACAGTATCGGCGGGGCCATGACCGGCAAGGACGGCTTGGCGGTGATCGGTCTTGGGGCATCGGTCCTGCGGGAGGCCACAGTGAACCGCAACAACAGCTATTACCAGCCCTGGGTGTCTGCCGAAAAGGATGGTGACCGGGCGGTCTTTTCTCCCAATTCCCACAACTCCTGGTCTTTCGGGGTGAGCTCCCGGTCCACCCAATTAGCGGAGCAGGTCAATCCCGTGGTATTCATGTTCTCCGACCGGGGGCTCTACAAGCCCGGCGAGACCCTGAGCTTCCGGGGGGTGGACCGCTCCCTGGTGCTGGGGATGTACCTGATCTACCGGGGGGACTATGCGGTTGCCCTAGAGGAGGACCGTTACCAGGGCCAGACGATTGCCAGTCTTTCCGGTACGGTAACTGGATCCGGGGGTTTCTACGGTTCCCTGGAAGTGCCCGCAGACCTGGCCCCTGGAGCATACCGGCTGGTCTACCGGCGGGGGAGCGCTTTGGGTACGATTATCGCCAACATACCCATTACCGTGGCCTTCTTTGAGCGCCTTAAATTTCAGGCCTCCATCGCACCGCCCCAAACGGTCCTTATCAGCGGTGACGAGATCAGCATGAGCCTTTCCGCTTCCTACCTTTCCGGGGGGAGCCTCTCGGGGGCAGGCTGGGAGGCCGGCTGGTACCGGGAACTCTCCTGGTTCAGCCCCGGAACATCCGGTACCGAGGGCTTTAGCTTCGGCCCCCGGAGTTCCTACGATGCCAAGCACTACATTGCCGCCGGGAGCGGCGCCCTGAGCGGCGAAGGGAAGGCCGCTCTTTCCCAGAAGACCGGCAGCGAGGGCAGCTTGGGGGCCCCCTACCGCTATTCCGTTGAGGTCCGGGTCACGGATTTAAGCAACCAAATGATCGCCGCCTCAAGCTCGGTCCTGGTCCACCCGGCCCGGTTTTATATCGGCCTGGCCTCGGACCGGAAGGCCGGTTTCGCCAAGGCGGGGGAGGAGATTACCTTTCACTATATCACCGTAACTACGGCGGGGGAGAAGACGGCGGGCCAGGAGCTTTTCCTCCAGACAAGTTCGGGCGCGGCGGAGGCAGGGATCCTATCCGTGGAACTTCTCCGGGAGGAGTGGCGGCGGGTCCAGCAGCAGGGCGTCGGGGGCTATATCTACGACGAATACATCCAGGAGATGATCGCCGACAGCGCTTCCAAGATTAAGCTCACGGGCCAGGGCGGCAGTTTTACCGTCCGGCCTTCCAAGGCGGGTTTTTATGTGCTCAGGCTTTCCGCAAAAGACCGGGAGGGCAGGACCGTCCTGACAGAGTACAGTTTTTATGTTACCGGTTCCGGGGGCGGCTACTGGAACATGAACAGCGCAGAAGAACTGCGTCTGACGCCGGATAAATCACTCTACAATCCCGGCGATACCGCGCAATTACTGTTACAATCGCCCCTGCCTTCGGGCCAGTACCTTATTACCGTGGAGCGGGAGGGTATATTTACCGAGGAGGTCCGCTATTTTGAGGACGCGGTGAATGTGATCGAAATTCCCATCGCCCGGAACTATGTGCCCGTAGTCTATGTGGCGGTTTCCTCTTACTCGGTCCGTTCCGGGCCGCCTGCCCACGAGTACGGCGAGGCCGACTTGGACAAGCCCAAGGGATATTTTGGCCTGGCCCGGCTCTCGGTGAATCCCCAGGTACGGTCCTTCTCGGTCAGTCTTGAGGCCGATAAGCCCAGCTACCGGCCTGGCGAAGAGGTTACCCTGACCCTCATGGCGACCCAGGACGGCCGGTCCCTGCCCAATGCGGAGATCACCCTTATGGTCGTGGACCGGGGGGTGCTGGACCTGATCAATTACCATGTGCCGGATCCAATAGCCTATTTCTACGATGAGTCCCGCTTCCCCCTGGCCGTCCAGGGCGGCGATTCCCGGGCCCTGCTCATGGACCCGGTAACTTACAGCGTCAAGAACCTTGCCGGCGGCGATGCTGATGGCGACAGCAAGATAGAGGAGCGCAAGGACTTTAACCCAACGGCAGTATTCCTGCCCATGCTGATTACCGGCGATGACGGCAAGGTAACCGCCAGCTTCAAGCTCCCCGATAGTCTTACTACCTACCGGGTTACGGCCTTTGGGGTTCGGGGTGATAATTTTTCCATTAAAGAAAGCGAGATCCTGGTCCAGAGCCGTATCAATGTCCGGGAGATTTTACCCCGGCGGCTCCGGGAACGGGACACCGCCGAAGCGGGGGTCCTGGTGACCAATATGGACGCGGCGGCCCATACCGTAAAACTGCGCCTGGATATCGCCGGGACCGGGACCATCAAGGGCGCCGCCCAGGTGGACGGCGTAGCGGAACGGGAAGTAAGGGTTCCGGCAGGTGGGAGCGCTGCGGTCTATTTTGACCTGGCGGCTCTTTCCGCCGGTACGGTGGAGCTTAGTTTTACGGTGAATTCGGATATCCTCAACGAAAAGCTCAAGGTTCCCCTGACCATAGAACGGCCCTATGTCAAAGAGACCGTAAGCGCCGCCGGTACGGTCCGGGACGGGGAGAGTTCCGCCGCAGAAATGCTGGTGATCCCTTCCTTTGCCGATAACGGCGTGGGCAGTATGAGTGTCAGTCTGGATGCCACGAGGCTGGCCCTGCTGGATTCCGCAGTGGACTATCTCTTCCACTATCCCTACGGCTGCATGGAACAGCGGAGCGCCGCCATGCTGCCCCTGGTGATCTTTGGGGATTATTTAAACGTATTCAGCCTGAGAAATGAGGTGGCTAATCCCCGGCAGGTGGTTGAGTCTGAGCTTATCTACTGGGCCCAGGTCCAACTGGCGGGCGGGGGCTTCCCCTACTGGCCCTCCCGTCAGGAGCCCGATTACTACGTGAGCCTCAGAATAGCCCAGATCATCGCCCTGGCCCGGGGAAAGGGTATCGTGATTCCTGCGGGGCTTGATACGGCGAAACTGGGGAACTACCTCAGCGCCGAATACCAGCGGCTCCAATCCCTGCGTCCGGCATCGCCGGGCTACTACGCCCAGTCCTATCTCCAGGTCTATACCCTCTACGTGTTCTCCCTCCTGGGGGCGCCGGTGGACTCCTCAAAACTTGCGGAGATCCTCTCCCGGCAGAACGTAGATGCTTCCGTGCTGGCCTTTGCGGGGATGGCCTACCGGAATCTTGGCCGCGACTCTGAGGCTGCCGAGGCGGCCCGCAGGCTCCGCAACCTGATGCGCTATACCCTGCGGGGAGTGGACATCACCGACCCCCTGGCAAAGTCCCGGTATAGTTACTACGGGAACACCCTGGAACAGCTTGCCCTGGCCCTGGAATTCTTCGCGGCCCAGGCTCCCGGTGACGAGCTTAATACCCGGCTCCTTCACTCGCTCCTGGAACAGAAGCGTTCAGGCGGTTTCTGGGACAGTACCGCAGTTACGGTGCGGGTCCTCTCCGCAGTGGACGCGCTAATCCGCTCCGAGAACCTGGCGGATATTGATGTGTCGGGGACCGTGAGGCTTGGGAGCGCAGAATTACTGTCCGGGGCCTTCAAGGGCATGGGGGCGAAACCGGTTTCGGTGGGCTTCGACTTTAAGCAGCCGCCCCTTTCGGCCCTGCTCCGGGACGCCGCGCTCCCCCTGACCATATCCCGGCAGGGGAGGGGAGCGCTCTACTATACCGCTTCCCTGACTTACGCCATACCGGCGGAGCTCCAGGGCTACCGGGACGAGGGGCTCGGCGTCTATTTCGGTATATACGATATAGATACCGGTGAGGAGATTCCCGGTACGGCCCTGGAGAGCGGCAAGACCTACCGGGCGAAGCTCCAGGTGTCCAGCCGCATGGACCGTAGCTGGGTGGCGCTCCGGGCCCCAATTCCCTCGGGAGCGGAGGTCCTGGATACGGCCTTTGTTACCACCGCCTCCTACGCAGGTAGAGAGGGCGAAGCGGAAGGAGATTACCGCCACCAGTTGAGCCATCAGGTTATCCTGGATAACGAGGTGCAGTTTTTCTGGGATAATTTTGAGAAGGGGGAAACCACCCTGAGCTTCCTCTTCCGGGCAGTGAGACGGGGAGTCTATCCCACGCCGCCAGCCCAAGCGGAATGTATGTATGAAGGCGAAATATTCGGCAGAAGCTCCGGCGCCCTCTACACGATTCGTTAGGCAGGCCGGGATAGCCGCGGCAGTATTGTTGGCGGCGGTTCTGGGCCTCTTTATCCTCCTGCGCTGCTCGCCCTACCCTGATTTGGAGCGGTTTCGGGAGCGGCCCTGGAGTATCCGTTTCCTGGACCGTAACGGGAAACTGCTCCAGATCACGGCCCTGGATGAGGGCCTCCGCCGGGAATACCGGCCCCTGGAAGAGATACCAGAGGAGCTTCGGGCAATCATCGTCTTTTCCGAGGACCGGCGCTTTTACGACCACATCGGCATTGATCCCCTGTCCATTATCCGGGCCCTCTTCCAGAACCTGAGCGGGAGGCGGCAGGTCAGCGGCGCATCTACCATTACCATGCAGCTTGCCCGGATCCTCGCCACCGGTGAGGGCTCCCTCGCCGGTGGCGAGGGGGCGCTGGGACGGAAGCTGGCCGAGGCCTGGAACGCCTTAAGGCTGGAGGCCCGGCTCTCCAAGGATGAAATTCTGGAGTTCTACCTTAACTCCCTGCCCTTCGCTTTCCAGACCGAAGGCGCCGCCTCGGCGGCCCGGACCTTTTTCGCCTCGGAACTGGCCATGCTCTCTCCGGCCCAGATGTTCTGCCTGGCCGTTATTCCCCGGCGGCCCGGAAGCTACAACCCCCTGGACCATCCCGAAGCCTGCATCGCGGCGGCGGCGGAACTCCAGGGCCGCTTTGCCCGGAGCGCGCGGCCGGCCGCAGCCTATCCCCTGCTTGCGGCGGTTTCGGCCGGGGACTGGGACTACGCCGCAGTTTCGGCCCGGCGCTTCGTCTATCCCTTTGAAATGCCCCATCTGATACGCCTGGCCGCCGGGGAGGCCCGGAAAACAGAGATCGTCCTCTCGGCGGAACTCGAACTTCAGCAGTATCTTGAGGGCCTCGTGGCCGGCAATGTAGAGCGCTACTATCAGTACCGGCTGACCAACGGTGCGGCCATGGTCATCAATAACGGGACGGGGGAAATTCTGGCCTGGGTGGGCAGCGCCGATTATAGTAACCAGGAAGCGGGGGGCCAGATTGACGGGGTTCTGGCCCTGAACCAGCCGGGGAGCAGCATGAAGCCCTTCCTCTACGCCCTGGCCCTGGAACAAGGTTTCGCGCCCACGGAGGTTCTGGCGGACGTGCCCATGAATTTCGGTACAGAGGCCCTCTATATCCCCCAGAACTTTAACAACCGCTTTAACGGCCCCATGCTCTTCCGGTCTGCCCTGGCTTCGAGCCTCAATATCCCGGCGGTCTATCTCCTCTACCGGCTGGGGCTGGAGAACTACCGGCAGTTCCTCCTTTCCCTGGGCTTTGATTCCCTGGCGGAATCGGCCCGGGAGGCCGGCCTGGGCCTGGCCCTGGGGAATGCCCCGGTGAGCCTCGCCGAGCTGGCCCGGGCCTTTAGCGCCCTGCCCCGGGACGGCCGCCTGCTCCCCCTCTCCTGGCTCAAGGCCGGTCCGGATTCCCCTGCCCAAGATGCCCCGGAGGCATCCCAGGCGATCTCCCCGGATACGGCCCGGATTATCTGCGCCTTTCTCTCGGACCGGAGCGCCCGGGTTCTAGCATTCGGCGCCGGAGGCAACTTCGAGACGGCTTTTCAGGCCATGTTCAAGACCGGTACCGCCAACCAGTATCAGAGCATCGTCGCCCTGGGGGCCAGCCCGGAATACACCGTGGCAGTCTGGATGGGCAATTTTACCGGGGAAACCGTGATGGGCAAGACCGGAAGCTCCCTCCCCGCAGCCATTGTCCGGGATACCCTGGTCTTTCTCCAGGGCAGCAAGGGCCCCGTTTTTGCCGAACCGGAAGCCTACAGCCTCCAGCCGGTCTGCGCGCTCTCCGGGATGCGTCCCACGGAGGACTGCATCTCGGTGGTCCGGGAGTATGTGGCCCATGGAAAGGAGCTGGAGGACTGCACCTGGCACCGGGGATCCAGCATAAGTTATCCGGCGGAATACCAGGCCTGGTTTGCCGCCGCCCCCCGGCAGGGTTCGGTGGACTATGCCAGCCGTCCCCTGGAAATTATCAGCCCCCGGGATGGC
This sequence comes from Treponema sp., assembly GCA_031289935.1. Lineage (GTDB taxonomy): Bacteria > Spirochaetota > Spirochaetia > Treponematales > Breznakiellaceae > JAITON01. The sequence continues at coordinate 535 of JAITON010000021.1, read as the reverse complement.
TTCGAGTTCCTTTCCGGTCCCGGCGCCCGGGAGATTCCCGTGGAAGTTATCGGCGGCCGGTCCGATACGCTCGAGGTCCTGTACGACGGACGGCGTTTTACCCAGGCCCGGCCCTTCGTGTTTTTCCTCCCCCACGAGCCCGGCAGCCACAGCCTGACCGTTCGCAGCGGGGACGAGGAGCAAAGCTTGCGCTTTTCAGTAGTCCGGTAGCGCCTCACCCTGTGGCGGCAAGCTCGCGGCGGGCCATCATACCGATAACCTGGGCCGGTGTTTGTTTTGTTGCCTCCGCCCTGGTCTGAATGTACTGAGCGGTCACGGTGTCTAAACAATCCAAAAGGTAGCGCTGCCGGGCAAAAACACCGGGCCGCGCAAAATTCACCTTGGGGGTTGTTTTCGTCCAAAGTTCGTCCAGAGCGTCGTATTCTTCGTCTGTCATGTCTGCCATTCTTTCCTCCTACACGCCTACATCGGCGCGAAACTGTTTACGGCATTTCATTGCATGAAACACCTTCACGGTTTGCTCATCTATATGATT
>JAITON010000130.1 GCA_031289935.1 Treponema sp. | reverse complement strand
TATAACCCGAACATCGGCCCGATTCACGAGATTGGCCTCGACGGCATCCTCGCCAAAAACGACCGGAATAATCCCTTTAACGATTGGAACTTTGCGGCCCTCCCCTACGCCAGCGGCGACTTACACATGGGGGACAAGGATTTTCCCTACACCGCCACTGACGGCAGTAAATGTATCTGTCATCACCATGGGCTGCGGAATCTGGATGCCCTGTTGAAGCTGGCGGTGGAAACCTTCCCCCATACAAAGACGCTCCTTATCACCGGAAGCAGCGCCGGGGCCTTCGGCGCGGTGGCAAACGCCCCCCGCATCGCCCGGGCCTTTCCCCAGATTCAACGGACGGTCATCTTTGCCGATGGAGCGCAGGGCCGCTACCCCGGGTGGAAACAGGTACTGCGGGATGTATGGAACGCGGACCCCCTTTACGTGGATGCCCTGGACGATGAGGGGCGGCTTATCAAGGTTCTCTTTGAACAGGCCTGGAAAGCCCTGGGAGACCAGGCGGTTTACCTCCACTCCAACACCACCCATGACGGGGTGCTCTGCGGTCTGGAAAACGCGATGAACCGGGGCCGGATGGATACATCCCCGGAAGCCCTCGACTTTTTCAATGCCGCCCTCCGGGAAGATACGGCGGCCCTGGCGGCGGAACTGCCGCGCTACCGTTACTACGTTACCAATTACCGGCGGAACCCGAAAACCGGCGTCACGGGCCACACCTTTATCGGGGGCCGGCTTTTTACCCGGGCCGCCATGGAAGAGGGCCGTACCTTGGCCCGGTGGCTGGACGACGCGGTAAACCGGGATATTCTGGTGAACGCCGGGGAACGGCATATTGTATAAGGAGGCGGGGTTATGAGCTTTACGTGGGTTCGGGCAGCATTAATTGTGTTCGCTGCGGCGGTGGTTCTTTTAGCGGCGGTTTTCTTCGTGTATATCGGCTGGGAGGGCATGGGACCATTCCAGGGGCTTAGTATGATCCGTATCAACCGGCAATACCGGAACCGCCCTATGGGCGAGATCATTTTCTACGGCGCTTCAAACTTTACCCTGTGGAAGGATCTGGAGCAGGATATGCTGCCCTTTATCGTTCAAAACCACGGGTTTGGCGGATCTACGGATAATGATATGATGAAGTATGCGGACCAGGGCCTGTATTCCTATCAGCCTCAGATCGTGGTTTTTCAGAGCGGCTCCAATGATTTTGTAATCGGCATGACTCTGGAAGAAGTCTATGCCAATAAAACCAAGATGTATACCACCTTCCGGGAGCATCTGCCGGGCGCTGTGTTTGTGGTGCTGTCCATGCTGCCCCTGCCCGGTAGGGCCGGCCATTGGGCCGACAGCGATAGGGTTAACGCTTTTTTGCGGGACTATTGCGACACCCATGAGCGCATGATCTTTGTTGACGCCACCGGGGATCTGATGACCCCCCAAGGCGGGTTCAGGCCGGAGCTTTATGTGAAAGACGGCATCCACCTTAACCGGGACGGCCGGGATATTTGGGGGCCCCTTATCAAGAACGCGCTCCGTGAGGCCTCAGGCTCTGGGCCAGAGCTTCTATAGTGGGGGACCGGGGCCTCTATAGCGGGCTACTAGAGCCCCTATAGTGGGCGGCTAGAACCTCTATAGTAGGGGACTATAGCCTCTATAGTGGGCTACTAGAGCCTCTATAGTGGTCGGCTAGAGCCTCTATAATAGGGGACTAGAGCTCGTTTTGAAGGAATGTATCATGGATTATAATAGGGAGGTAACGGTATGCAGTGTATACAGATAAGCAGTTTCGCGGCCGATGGCGAGGCTATTCAGACCACCCGGGAAGCGCCGGTAACGCCGGAAGCGGCGGAAAAACAACAGGTGGAATCATCGGTAGTAAACCTGTACCCCGATTGGGAGTATCAGACCATCGATGGTTTTGGCGGGGCTATGACCGAATCGGCGGCCTGGCTCTTTTCCCGCATGGAAAGCGGGACCCGGAAACGGGCCCTGTCCGCGTTTTTCGGCCCTGGCGGCCTGGGGATCAAGTTTGTCCGGGTCTCCATCGATAGCTGCGATTATTCCCTGGAGGAGTATCAGGCCGTAGAGGATCCCCTGGCGGACCCCGAACTGGCAAGTTTCTCCATCAAGCGGGACAAGTTGTACGTCATTCCCATGCTCAAGGAGGCCATGGCTTTGTCGACCGAATCACTATCGGTGCTGCTCAGTCCCTGGTCGCCGCCGGCCTGCTGGAAAACACCGCCGGACATGAACAACGATATGGCGGTCTACGGCGGCTTCCTGGGGATTAAGGGCCCCTCCAAAGAACCCAGCCGCTGTTACGGCGGTAGCCTCAAACCGGAATATTACGGTTCCTGGGCCCGGTATCTGGTAAAGTACGTGCAGGCATACCGGGACGAGGGAATTCCGGTAACCATGCTCTCCATTCAGAACGAGGCAGGGGCGGCCACCATGTGGGATAGCTGCGTATGGACCGCAGAGGAGGAAAAGGTCTTTCTCCGGGACCATCTCTACCCCGCTCTCCAGCGGGCGGCCCTGGCGGAGAGTGTGGGGATCTTTATCTGGGACCACAACAAGGAGCGGGCGCTGGAACGGGCCCTGGGGGTAATCGACGAGACCACCGCCGGGCAGATAGCGGGCATCGCCTTTCACTGGTACTCGGGAGATCACTTTGAGGCGGTACAAATGCTGGGGGAAAGATTCCCCGGTAAAGTTCTGATGCACTCCGAGTGCTGCCCCCTGCACAAGCCGGGCGTGGCCGGTATGGGGCTGCCCTTTCTGCCGCCGTCGCCCAAGACAGCGGGGGCGGTGGATTATGAGGACGCGGTGCGGTATGCCCATGAGCTCATCGGCGACCTCAACGCGGGGACCCGGCGCTGGATAGACTGGAACCTGATTGTGGACGAAGCAGGCGGGCCGCGGCATGTACCGGGCGGGTTCGCTGCGGGAATGATAGCCCAGGGCGACGGCTCCTTCAGGACCAACCTCATCCATCACTATGTGGCCCACTTTGCCCAGTATATCCGCCCCGGCGCGAAACGTATCGGCTTCAGCCGCTACAGTGACGCTTTCGAAATGACGGCGGTGAAAAACCCCGATGGCGCGCTGATAGCGGTGCTGCTAAACAAGGGGCATGACGACGCCGTGGCGGCGCTGCGGGTGATGGGTCAGATACTGCGGGTATCCCTGGCGGCCCATACTATCGCGACGATAGTGATAGAGCCTTAGGGGTATGGAAATGACGAATCGCAGTTTTTCTGTTGCCGGTATTTTTGCTGATCACATGGTCTTGCAGCGGGACAAACCCGTGGCTATCTGGGGGAAAAGTCAAAGGGCGCAAACCCTGCGCTTCCTTATTGATGGCCGGGAAGCGGCCAGAGTCCAGGCAGGGGCGGGCGAATGGAAGGCCCAGCTCCCGGCCATGCCTGCCCAGAAGGATATGTGTCTGGAGATCGCCGGTGAAGACACGGCAGAACCCCTGCGCTTTTCCCATACAGCGGTAGGGGAGCTCTGGATCGCCGGCGGGCAATCCAACATGGAATTTATCCTCAAGTACGATGCCGAAGCAAAGGCCGTGATCGCCGGGGCGGATGACGGGTATATTCGCTATTATGAGACGCCGAGGATCAAATTTGAAGGGCAGGAAAGGGAAACCGACCTGAGCGCCTTTGGGGTCTGGCGGAGATTTACGCCTGAGGAGGCGCCCTGCTTTTCCGCCGTAGCCCTTTACTTTGCCCTAAGGCTCCGGAAACAGTACCCGGATATGCCTATCGGAATTGTGGGATGCAGCTTCGGAGGAAGCTCCGCCGCCGCATGGATGGACGAGCGCTTCCTCGCTGAGGACGAGGAGCTGCGGATCTATCTTGATGACTACCGCCAGGGGCTTGCAAAACTGGATATGCGGCAATACCTGGAACGGGATAAGAAGCAACGGCATATCACGGAGAATCCCCTGGCAAAGAGGCTCATGGCATGGATTATGAAGAATACTCCCGGTCCCCGGCTTACGGCGTTTATCGGCACAATGCTGAAAGGCTCAGCCGCGGTTCTGCCGGTCATCGGCCCCCTGAGCGAGAACCGTCCGGCGGGATTGTATCATACCATGTTGAGCAGGATTGCGGGTTTTTCCGCCCGGGGGGTTATATGGTACCAGGGAGAAACTGACAACGTCAAAGCGAGCCGTTATGCCCGCCTCTTTTCGGCCCTGATCCGCTGCTGGCGTTACGCCTGGGGCGAGGATCTGCCTTTCATTTTTGTGCAGCTTGCCCCCTTTGAACAGTGGCTGGGGATTCCTGGAACTGATTTTTATCTGGTTCGGGAACAGCAGGAAATCGTTTCCAAAACAGTCCCCGGAACTTACATGGCAAGCATCATGGATTGGGGTTCCCGGCTGGATGTCCACCCGAAACACAAACGCCCCGTGGGGGAGCGGTTAGCCCTGCTGGCCCTGGGCAAGGTCTATGGTCTTGACCTGCTCTCTGAGTCCCCGGAGGCTGAGACTGCAATCATCAGCGATGGCGAGCTGGTCATCAGCTTCCGTCATGCCGGCCGGGGATTAACCGTTAAGGGATACGCGCTTAAATCCCTTAAGTTCATGCTGGACGAAAATTGTATTGAAGCCCGCGGTTGTACTGTTGCAGGAAATGAGGTCCGGTGCAGGATCGACGGGCTTGAGACGGCAAAATCCGTGGATATCCGCTTTGCCTGGGAGAACTACACGGAGGTGAACCTCTATAACAGCGCCGGGCTTCCCGCAAAGCCCTTCCGCATGATAGTCCGGTAGAAAATGTACCGGTTAATATATTCGATGAGTGTTAAAATGAAGGAGCAAACCAAATGAAAGAGTACAAACTTGACGTACAGAGCGAAAAAGCCCCCCTGGACAAGTACTGGGAGCTTTGTGTAGGAAGCTGCCACGCCACCACCGCGTTGCGCTCAGACTGGCAGGAGATGCTGCAACGGTGCCGGCAGGAAACCGGCTTCCGCTATGTCCGCTTCCACGGCCTTTTTGACGACGACATGAGCGTGGCCCATACCACCATGTTTGGAGGCGACATACTGCTTTCCTTTACCAACGTGGACAAGCTCTTCGACTTCCTGCTATCCATCGGCATGAAGCCCTTTGTGGAACTGGGCTTTATGCCCACGGTCTTTGCCAGCGGCAAAACTACGGTTTTCCACTATAAGGGCAACACCAGCCCGCCCAAGGATTACGGCCAGTGGGCCTGGTTCATCGGCGAGTTTGCCAGGCACCTCGTTGACCGCTATGGTCTGGGGGAAGTCCGGCAGTGGTTCTTCGAGGTCTGGAACGAGCCCAACCTGGGCGGCCCCGGTTCCCCCTTAGGCTTCTGGGCGGCGGATCAGGCGGAGTATTTCAAGCTCTACAAGACCACGGCCCAGGCCCTCAAACAGGCTGATCCTCTGCTGCGGGTGGGAGGGCCGGCCACCTCGAATAACGCCTGGATACCGGAGTTCATCAGTTTTTGCCGGAAGAACAACGCGCCGCTGGATTTCATCAGCACCCACCAGTATCCCACCGACGTGGTACTGGGTTTCGGCGTGGAAGATTCCGCTAATATAGCGGCCGCTAATCTAGCGGGCGCTCACGCAGCGGGCGCCAAGCTCAAGAACCCCCTGGGAGATCTGTCGAAACCTGAAAAGATGGCGGAGCTGATGGCCAATCCCGATGCCCGGAAGAAACTCGCTGAGGCTTATGCCGCTTTCCAGGAGCGCCTGTGGGAGGGCGTGGACCGGGGCGTATTGACGGGGATGACCCGGCGGGCAGTGGCCCAGGCGGAGGGGCTCCCGGTCTACTACACCGAGTGGTCGAGCCTGGCGGGGCTGCCCTCGGACGGGCCCTTCGGCGCCTCCTTTATCGCCAAGACCGTGCTGGACGGACGGGACCTGGTAGCGGGCTATGCCTTCTGGACCTTCTGCGATGTCTTTGAGGAACAGGGCCAGGACAGCCGGGCATTCTCCGGGCAATACGGCCTTATGACCCAGCACGGCATTCCCAAGGCCCCCTACCGGGCCTTCCAACTGCTGCATGAGCTCGGCGGAGCGATTTACTCCCGGAGTTATGCCGAAGGCACGGTAGATATTTATGCGGTAGATAAACCGGAAACCGGAGCCTTGCAGCTTTTACTGGTGAACCATCACTCACTCCTGCACCCCATAGAAACAGAGACCGTGCGGCTGAACCTTACCGGGCGCCGGCATGGCGGGCCCTGCGTCAAGGCAGAGGTCCAGCGCATTGACGATGAACATGCCAACGCGCTGGCTGTCTGGGAGAAGATGGGAAGCCCGGAGTATCTGAGCAAAGCGGAGATTCTGTCTTTACAAGGGGCGTCGGAACTGGTACGGCAGGATCAGCCCTTTGAGCAATCAGAGGGGGAACTCACGATGACGGTAACCCTGCCGCCCATGGGAATAGCGCTGGTAACCCTGTACTGGGGCTGCCCATGAGGAAACTCCCTCCTTCCACAAGGATCATGGTAGAGGGTGGCGGGGGGTAAGGTGTCAAGCTCAACTTCGGCAAATTGTCTGTGTCCAGCTTCCGTATATGTCGTACACACGCCCCGGACTTCGTATACCCTGTTACCGTAAATATCCCGTATTTCCATAGCTACTCTAAAATAGATAATAGAATTGTTCGGAAACCTCAGTTTCCGAACAACTTCCA
>JAITON010000126.1 GCA_031289935.1 Treponema sp. | reverse complement strand
ACACCGTTTTGTCCTTCCGGGTCCCCCGCTTGAAACACCCCGAGAAGGGGGATCCCTCGGAACAGACATACCCCTCCAGGGGAACCTTGTACCATTGATGGGTCCGCTCCAGGGGGCTTCTGCCGTCCCAGGGCTTGGCCCGCCGCAGGATCCAGAGAACCAGATACCGCAGCAACACCAGGGGCAGCAGCAGGAAAACCAGCGGATTTTTCATAGAGCCCTCCTAATACTTCCGGGACATGACGGTGTCCCCATCTTCCCGGCTGATCTTCCCCACATTGATGTCCGCCATGATCTGTATGTCCGAACACTTAAAATCGCACTTGAAAAACAAAGGCAGACTCAGGATGATCCCCGCAATGGGCATAAAATTGGAAAGTATCCAAATCCATCGAATAGTTTCCGGAGCCTGCACTTCCAGGATTCCGTCGTATTTGATAAGCCCCAGCATCAGGGCTCCCAGGGCGGCGGCCCCGGCGCCTACAAATTTCAGGCAAAAAGCCTCGACAGAAAAGGTGATGCTTTCCTTGCGGAACCCCGTCTTATACTGGCCGTACTCCACAAAATCCGTCGCAAAGGTGATGATCAGGATCATGGCGGCAATCACCAGCACATAGCGGATTACATAAAACACGCCGTATACAATCCAGTTTGAATACCCGGCAAAAAACTGCCCGAGGCTTATCATAATCAGAAGCCCCAGGATGATCCGGTAGAGCATAAGCCGGTCATATTTTTTTGTCATTTTAGGCAGCAGGATATTTACCAGAAAGATCAGAGGGACGGAAACGATGGTGTAATAGGCCACATAGGTCAGGCTCCCCAAACAGTGGATCAACACATAGTTGCCCAGGGGGATGTTAAACAAACCGAAGATCGAGAAGCTGACAAAAAAATACAAAAGGTACTTATTGCCCTTTACATAGGTAAGCACATCCCGAATCTTGTATTTTTCTTCCACCTTGGGCTGTACCCGGTTCCGTTCCCTGGCCGTAAAGGGAAACCAGATCATAAAGGCGAAAGAAGCCAGGGCGAGGATTCCGGCTATGGGGACAAAGCCCAGGGTCTCAAGCTGGGGAACCAGGATCACCGAGATGATCACCGCCCCCGCCACACTGGCGATGCCGGTGAGGCTGATCAGAGAAGTACGCTCGTTCAGGTTTCCGGTCATCACCGTCAGTATCGAGAGGAAGGGCACATCCGAAAGGGTGTAGGTAAAATCCCACAGAAAGTAGGTCAGCACCACCAGAACGATACGGGCCGCCATGGAAAGCGCAGGATTGATGATGAACACCAAAAACGATGACAGGGGAATCCCGAAGGAGGCGACCCGCAGCCAGGGTATAAATTTTCCGCCCTTAAAATTGGTCCGGTCCACGATGATGCCGAAGAGGGGATCGTTCACTGCGTCCCAAACCTTGGCGATCAACAGGATCACCGACACCGCGTAGGCGGGGATAAAAATATAATCGGTGTAGAAGAGCATCATGTAACCGGTTACAAAGCTATAAGACAGACTCTGGCCCAGGGAATAGAGGGGAAAGGCGATGCGCTCCGCCCGGCCCGTCTGAAAATCCACCCTTCTTTTTGCCGGCATCACGCATCCTCTTCCCGGCGAATCTTCCGTTCCGCCAGTTCCTGTTGGATTACGGGCATTTTCTTATCAAGATTATAAAACTGCATCACGATAAACGAAATCAGCAGAAACCCCGCGGGAATCGCGGTATAGAGCAGCATGATTGCCGTATTTGCCGGGCCGTTCTGAACCGGCAGCATACGGTCAAAACCGCCCAGCGCCAGGATGCCGCCTGAAATCGCCGCTCCCAGTCCAATGCCTACCTTGCTGCTTACCCCGCTGGCGCAGGAATAGATTCCCTCTCCCCGTTTCCCGCTCCGCCATTCCCCATAGTCCATGCAGTTAATCACAATGGCCCCGGCCAGCATCCAGATGGGAATTATAGACCCAAGGCTTAACATTGAAGAAAGCGCTAACAACGGAAGAAGCCGGGGGGCTATCAGGGGCAGCAGATACCCTGCGGCCCCCAGAATAAGCCCCGCCTTCATCACCTTAGCCAGGCCAAGTTTTTTTGAAAGGGCCGGAATAAATAGCAAAACCATGGTTGCAAGCAAAGTACCGATGGCGGTAACCGACTGCATGGAAATGTCGCCTACAATATACGTAAAGTAGTAGGGACCCGATCCGTGGTTTTGGGCGATGTTGGTTAAAAGCAGGGCCAGGGAAAAAATCAGAATATACTTGTTTTTGAAAAGCAGCATAGCCCCTTCTTTTAAGCCGATTTTCTGTTTCCCCGCAGGGTCCGCATCAACAATTTCTTTTATGGTGATAAAACGGATCATACCGATAATAGTAGCGGGTATGCACAGGATCAGTGCGATAGTCCGCCAGCCCGCACGGGTTGCGCCGATGGTTGCTATTAACTGGGGTAAAATGGCGCTGACCGCAACCGTGGGAATCACGTAGATAAGGCCGGAAAAAGAAAGCACCTTGACACGGGTCGCGTCGTCCTTCACGGCACGGGCAAGATATACGGGCTCGCTACAGGTAAGGAGTGTGGAAAAAACAGAAAATATCAGCGTGTACACAATAAACACAAAGGCTGCGGTTCCCGCGGCGCCCATATCGGGAACACTGAAAATTACAACCGTGAAGAAGCAGTAGAAGATAACGGAAATCTCGTAAGGCCTGGCTCGTCCAAGGCGCGTATTCGTATGGTCGATAATAAACCCGGCCAGGATATCCGTAAAGCCGTCAAAGATCTTGGAAAACAGCATCAGTGTTCCCACCAGAGCAGGGGAAAGTCCAAGGTAGTTTGTGGCGAAGAAGGTAACATAATTGAGCAGTGCGGATACCGATACAATGCCTACCCCTTTGCTTGCAAAGGCCGGGTAAAACCATGCCGGTACGGAACTTTTTTCTTTCACCGCGCTCATTCGGGGGCCTCCTCAAGTTTCTCTTTGGAAAAGATCAGGGCGGTAAAATTATCGCTTCCCAAAACGCCGTCTACCACATGGGCGTAGGTTTCGCCCTCCCAGTCCGGCAGGGGAACCCGTACCGAATTATCCAGCCGGGCCTCCCGGGCGGCCTTGAGGTAGAGATCAAACTGCTTGTTGTCCAGGGCCCCGCCATCGTGGCCCACAAAGTGTTCCTCAAAGGGCAGTTTCCGCACCCGTTCCAGCATATTCCGGTAAACTGCCACCGGAGCCGATTCCGGCAGGAACACCAGGGGAACCTTGCAGGCGGCATCCGAGGCCAGGAGGGCCTTTTGCTCCGGGACAAAGAGCCCCACGGAACCCCGGGTATGCCCGGGCATCTCGATAACCCGGGCGCTGATGCCCCCCAGATCAAACACCGCGTCCTTAGGCAGGGGAACCAGGTTGCCCGTTCCGGCCGCGCAGTAGGCCTCCTCCTCCAGCCCATCGGGAAAGATCCCCAGCTCCTTGGCCATGTTCACGGACTTTCCCCGCCAGACCGGGCCGGTGTAATCCCGGCAGGTTTCAAAATCTGCCGGGTGCAGGTACACCGTGTCAAACTGCGTATTCCCGCAGGCATGATCCGCGTGGCCGTGGCTGTCCACCACCGTCAGGGGCTTGTTGGTAATGCCCCGTACCACCGCCGGGAGGTCCCCGAATCCAAAGGCCGTATCAAAGAGCAGGGCCCGATCTTCCCCCAGAAGGAGATAACAGTAAACCTTCATGGGGTCTCTAATGCTGTAGAGCCAGGGATGAATCGCTTGAATCTCAAAATAATTCGCCATAGTATGCACCTCTAATTTGGTATTCTATGACACTATTCTCCGGAGGCTTGAACAAAATTTAGACAACTATCATAATTTATTGAAAACTATTCAAGCATGAGGATATCCATGGCGGAAAAACCGAAACATCCCCTCACGATTTCTATGCTGCCCCGGGTAAACGCGGCCTACGGGGAACTCCTTACGGCCAAGCGGGAGGAACAGTGGGTCCACACCCCCTACGAGCAGGAACTGGCGATCCTCAACCTGATAAAACAAGGTGATATAGAGGGCGTCGAGGTCTCCGGTCTCGGCCAGGCCTTTGAACTCCACGATGAACATCTCTCCGAAGACCGGCTCCGGCAGCGGAAGTACGAACTGATCGCCGCCATCACCCTGGTCTCCCGCTGGGCCATGGAGGGCGGCGCGGACATGGAAAGCGCCTATAGCCTGGCCGACGCCTACATCCAGGTTGCCGATACCAATACCCGGCAAGGGGAAATTCTGGAGTTACACCATGCTCTGCGCCGCGACTTTGCCGCCCTGGTACGGCAGGGTCAGAAAAGGCAACTCCGTTCCCGGCCGGTACTACGGTGCATCGAATACATCGAAAGCCATCTCCATCATCCAATCATACTGGAAGACCTGGCGGCCCATGTAAGACTGAATGCCGCCTATTTATCGGCGCTCTTTAGGCAGGAGATGGGCATACATATTATGGCCTACATTAATGGCAAACGCCTGGAGGAGGCTAAACGGCTTCTGGTAGAAACGGGCCTCCCCATCGCCGACATCGCCGGTACCCTGGGCTTTAATACCCCGAGCTACTTCTCACGGGTCTTTCGCAAGGCTGCCGGCCTTACTCCCGCCCAATACCGGTCCCGGCTCTTCCGCAGCCATGCGGTGGGGGAAACGCGGTCCGCCGAGCAGGGCCGCGCCCGACGCTGCGGTGGCGCAGAAGCCGGCGGCGGGGATGGCCCGCCAGATGCCGTCGAGGCCGCCCAGGGTCCTGCCCAAAAAGAGCGCGGGGATGAGGAAGAGGATCTGTAGGGAGTAGAGCAGCAGGGCGGAGCCTTTTTTACCCTGGGCCTGCCGGACCGCGCCGGCGATCATGGCCATGGGATAGCAGGGGATAACCAGGGCGCAGATCCGCAGTACCCGCAGGGCGGCGGCCAGGATGGCCTGGTCGGCGGTAAAGAGGGCCAGGAGTTGGCGGGGCAGCAGTTCTCCGGCGGCCAGGGACAGGGCGGCCCAGAGCAGGGCCAGGAGCAGGCTGTACCGGACGGCCTCGCGCAGCCGCTCGTGGTTTCCCGCGCCGTAGTTGTAGCCCGCAATGGGCGCCAGGGCCTGGGTTATTGCCATGAAGGGCATGACCGCAAAGGCAACGATGCGGTTGACATAGGCGTAGACCGTAACGGCCGTCCCCCCGCCCGCGCCTTCCAGCACGTTGTTGGTGATCACAAGGCCCGCCGCCATGCCGCCCTGTTGGACCAGCGAAGGAAACCCCGTGGCGAGGATCTCAGCCAGGGTCCTTGCCCGGAGCCGGGCCCCCTTAAAGGAAAGGCTTGAAAAGCGGGTAAAAAACACTATCGACAGGGAAAAGCTCGTGAACTGACAGATCACCGTGGCAGCCGCGCTGCCCCGAACCCCCCAGCCCAGGAGAAAAATGAAGATAGGGTCCAGGATGAGGTTCACGCTCACCGGGACGACCCAGATGAGGAGCGCGTACTTCATGCGGCCCTCGGCGCGGATGATCGCGGAAAAACCCGTGGAGAAGAGGTTCCCCGCCATGATGATGGTAAGGTAGTCCCGGGTGTAGGGCCGCAGTTCCAGGGGCGCGCCCAGGGCGCTCAGGACCGGTTCCATAAAGAGCAGACCCAGGCCGCCGATACAGAGGGCGCTTACCCAGAAACTGATCATGGCGTTCAGGGCCGCGGCCCCGGCCTCGCCGCGCTTCCCCTCCCCCAGACGCCGGGAGATGATCGAAGCCGCGCCGCCCCCCAGGGCCGTGGACACGGCGGACTGGATCAGCACGAAGGGGAAGGCCACGGACACGCCCCCCAGGGCCGCCGCCCCCACGCCCCAGCTCACAAAAAGCGCGTCCGCCAGGGTATAGAGGCTGTTGAAGAGCAGGGCCGCCAGGGTGGTCGCCGAATAGCTTGCCAGGAGCCGGGGAATCTTCGCCGTCCCCAGTTCGGAGTTCTTGTCCACCGCCGTCTTACCGGGCCTTTAACGCGCCGAAGGCCTTCTTGTACAGCATGGAACCCGCCAGGGTGTTCCGCCACCAGCCCGTGTTCCCGGGATGATAGCGGGAGTAGCGTTCGGTGTACATGATCACCCCCAAATACGCCAGCATGATGTAATACCGTACCCTGGTCTCCGGGCTTACTTCCAGGGGCTTTTCCGCCGCCGCGTTGTAGGCCTCAAACACGCCGGCCTTTTCCCCCAGATCCATGTGCATAAAGTCCAGGCACACAAAGTCCGCGATTGGATCGCCCCAGAAACCGCGCTCCGGGTCGATCATCCAGAGCCGGGGCGAGCCGTTGGCATCCTTGCCATAGAACAGGTTGTTTTCCCAGAGATCGAAGTTAACCAGCACAGCGGGGGCCTTGTTCAGTATCTCCTGATACCGGTCGATGTAGCCCAACAGTTCCTCCCCCCCGGGACAGCGCTTGCCAAAGCGCCCGGCATCCTCCACCAGGTTTTGCGTCATGCTCCTGATGGCCCCGTACCAGCCGGTATGGAGGCCGTTCTGGGGATAGCCATAGCCGGGGCCCGCGTTGCGGTGGTACTGGGCCGCGATCTACGCCGCCTTCCGGCGGGCCACATCCGCCGCCTCACCCGCGAGCTTCAGGGTGTCCAGCCGG
>JAITON010000099.1 GCA_031289935.1 Treponema sp. | reverse complement strand
AGGATTGGGCGCAGTTTGCGGACGCATGCAATCCTATCGGATTGCACTGCGCTATCGGGAAATTCTGGCCGGCGCTCTTGGGGCCGCCCCAAGAGGGGCGCCATCCGGTAGGATGGGCGCTATCGGGCGTTGCCGGATTGCAGCGCCCTATCAGGGCCGGGGTTACGCTGTCTTGCTCAAATCTTCGCGCCTTTAGCATGGTTTAAGTCTATACTTTTCTGATAATACTGTCAAGCCTTTTGCGAAAAAAATATCAAATTCCGGAAAAAACCTGCAAAAACCCGGTTCCCCGCGTTTTTTCCCCCCTGATTGACGCGCCGGACGTACGGTTTCAAGTTTGATGCAGATTGAGTCCCCGGAAGGTTTTAGCCCACGGGAGTGGTAACTGGATTTTGCACTTACCGGTCCTGAAACACCCGGTGCCGGTAGCGGAGCAGCATGTCTACAAAGGCCCGGTTCCCCAGGGGCGGCTCCGGGAAGTAATAGAGATGACTGAAACATCCGCAGTCGGAGCAGCCGAAACCCGCCACAGGCGCCCCGCCCAGAGCGGCCAGTTCCCGGGCCAGTTCACATTCCAGGTTGCGGTAGGACATGATGGGCAGGGCCTTCATCCGCCCGGTAAAGGGGGTCAGGTAGTCTATATGCCAGTGTTTCTGTTTCCGCAGCTTCCGCAGATGCCGGGCCAGGCGGCGGGCAAGGTTCTTCCGGGCCGATCCGGTGTACACGTACCAGCCCTGCTTAAAGCCGATGCTTCCCAGGGCCCCTACCTCAACCTGCTGCGCTTTTGGCAGTTCCAGGACCAGGAGATAGTTCCCGCCATCGCTTTCCGCCAGGGCCCCGTGGGAGAGGTCCACGGGCAGATCGCTCCGTACCAGGCTCGCGATCCCCTGGGCGTTACAGTGGAAGAGGGCTGCGTGGACGGCCACCTCTGGCTCTATTGAGCCAAGCTCTATCGAGCCAAGCCCTACCGGGCCAAGCCCTATTGAGCCAAGCCCTACCGGGCCAAGCTCTATTGAGCCAAGCTCTATCGAGCCAAGCCCTACCGGGCCAAGCCCTACCGGGCCAAGCCCTGCCGGGGAGCATAGCCGGGACAGGGCCGCGGCGAAGGCCGGGTCGGTGTGCAGGTTGGGGATAAATTGCTCCGGGCTGCCGTGGACCACCACAAAAAGCACATGGCAGCAATAGCCCTGGCGGCTCAGTTCCGCCAATTCCTCCAGGTGCTTGAGGGCCCGGTCCGAGGGGGCGTCGGGGAACATGGCCACGCCGTATTCCACCAGGGAGCAGGCCTTGACCTCTACCAGGTGGCGCTTCCCCCGGTCATCAATACAGAGAAAATCGAAGCGGGAGTTCCCAAGGCTGTACTCGCGGTGTATCTCTTTAAGGCCGGGGATGATCTTGTCCAGGATGAGTTTCTCTGCGGCCTTGTTGGCCCGGGAGGCAAAAAGGGGTACTACCGCGTCCCGGTAGCGGATTCCTGCGGCCGTGTAGCCGGTCTTAGGGGCCGGCTTTGTGGTCCCGGCCTTGTCTCCAGCGGCCCGCTTCTCCAGAATCAGCGGCATACCGGGGAAGACAAACTCGATAAGCCGCCCCGGATTGGGGCAGTGGCAGGCAATTTCCCGGCCCTCCGCCCCGGCGATGATTAGAAAACGGTTGGGGCGGCGGATAAAGACCGCTTCCAGGTCGTTGGAGAAAAGCTCTAGAGTACCGGTCTTCATTCCCCGGTGAGGAAGCGCTCAAGCTCCTGCCGGCTTACTCCAACGCCGCCTTTCGCATCCAGCTTTTTGCCGTCCATTCGAAAGGCCGGGACAAACCAGACGCCGCTTCCTTCGTAAGCCAGATCGTTGTTTTCATCAACCTGCTTGGCGTACTTGCCCGATGCCAGGACGGCCCGGAATTGTTCCTTGTCTAGGATGCCCTGGAGAATCTCGCAGAGTACCTCGGGCTGCTCTACGTTGCGCCGCTCCACCGCCACAGCCTGAAACATGGCCGCGTGAAACTTTGGCATGTCCACCCCCAGCTCCCGGGCGATGTAGTAGGCCTGGCCGGCCAGGTCCGTGTGGGGCGGATGATTCTCGGGCCGGGGATGGCTTTCGACGGGCCGCCACTCAATCTCCAGACCGGGCCGTTTCTCGCCCTTTACACCAATGAGGGCGATCAGGTCCTCATAGCCCCGTTTACAGAAGGGGCATTCGTAATCGTAAAACACCTGCATGAGCGCCATAGAATCCTCCGATAATAGCGATAATAGTATTAGAACAAAGGCCAGTATGCATTCAACGGCGGGATTTGTAAAGGGAGAGGATGATGATTATCGGCTTAACAGGGACCTACTGCGCGGGGAAAAACTATGCGGCCCGGCTGCTGGAGGCCCGGGGGCTCCCGGCGCTGGACGTGGACAAGCTGGGCCACCGGGCCATCGAGCTTGAGCGGGACCTTATCCTGGCCCGCTTCGGCCGGGAGGTCCTGGGGCCCGGTGGCGCGGTGGACCGCCGGCGTCTGGGGCAGCGGGTCTTCGCTCAGCCTGGGGAACTCGCGGCTCTGGAAGCTATCGTCCACCCCCGGGCCAACCGTCTGATCGATGAGTGGATCGCCGGGCAGCGTTCCCAGGGACGCTCCTGTGTGATCAACGCCGCCCTGCTGCACCGGTCCCCGGCCTTTACGGTCCTGGACGCCCTCATTATCGTACAAGCGCCTCTGCCGGTTAGATTGATACGGGCCCGGCGGCGGGATAAACTTCCCTGGGGGGAAATCTTTAAGCGGGTTTGGAGCCAGCGGAATTTTACCGTTCAATATTTGCGAAAGAACGCCGATACTTACAGGGTATACAACGGCGGGTATTCCGGGCGGTGTCTTGAGCGTCAGCTTGGGGCGATCCTTTCCCGGCTCGGGCTTTGAAGGCAATATCCGTACAAATTGGGATGGTACATCAGTATGGAAAAGAAGAAGCTTCTATTTGTGGCGATTTCGGTGGGCGTGTTTTTGACCATCGTGATCGGCGCCGCTATTTTGATCTTGTCCCCCACCTGGACAGGACCCCAGGGAACGGGTACGCCCCTGGCATCGACCCAGCCGGTCCTGCCGGGCCAGACCGGCACGGGCTCCGCGCCTCTGACAACCGTTCCGTCGACAGGAAGCCCGGCCGTGGTAGATCCCGCAGACATGGTACGAAACGGCGGCGATCTCCAGAGCCTGCAAACGCCCCCGGCCGTTTCAGCGACCGCAGGAACGGCTGCCGAAGGCGCCCCGGCTGGAAGTGAGTTCCATATCTCGGGCGGCGCGGCTGCTACCTCCCCGGTGGTGATCACCGTGCCCAAACCGGCAACTCTAACGGCTTCCGGCAGCCCGGCGGCAAAGAGCAGCGATACTCCGGCTTCGCCGGAGCCCCCGGCTGCAAGCGGTACATCATCCGGCGGCGCTTCCTCCCCCGCACCGGTCTCTACTCCGGCCGCCGCCGTCCAACCGGCGCCGAAACCCGCTGCCCCGGCCGCCCCCCAGACCTACACGGCCTATTGGGTACAAACCGGTTCATTCAGCAATAAACTTTGGGCCGACCAGGCCCGGGAAACCCTGACATCCAAGGGAATCAGCTCGGTGATAGAAAACCGGGTAGTGGACGGTGTATTCTGGTACCGGGTCCGGGTGGGTCCCTACACCTCCTCCAACGAAGCGAACTACTGGCTGGCCCTGATTAAGACCATCGAGGGCTTTGAAAACAGCCAGGTCTGGCAGAATCAGGTACAGGCGGCGGCCCTGACCACATCTACGCAGCCGTGAAGCTCGTCTGTCTTGATCTTGAAGGCGTTCTGGTCCCCGAAATCTGGATAGCCCTGGCGGACGCCAGGGGGATTCCCGAATTCCGCCGGACTACCCGGGACGAGCCCGATTACGACAAGCTCATGGCTTATCGGCTCGCCCTGCTGGACAAGCACGGACTAAAGCTCCCCGACATCCAGCGGGTTATCGGCGCCGTGGAGCCCCTGGATGGAGCCCTGGCCTTTACGGCCTCGCTCCGGAAGCGCGCCCAGCTCATCATTCTTTCGGACACCTTTGAACAATTCGCCCGGCCTCTGATGCAAAAGCTGGGCTGGCCGGTCCTCTTCTGCAACAGCCTGATTGCCGATAGTAGCGGCAGAATCAGCGGCTACAAGCTCCGGCAAGAGGAGGGCAAGATGCACGCGGTGGCGGCCTTCAGGTCCATCAATATAGAAGTCTTTGCTGCCGGGGACTCTTTCAATGATCTTAAGATGATCGCCCAGGCCGATGCTGGCTGCCTCTTCCGCGCCCCCGATATCATCCGCCGGGACTACGCCCAGATTCCCTGTGTGGATACCTACAGCGATCTGCTGGCCCGGATAGACGATTTCCTGGGGAAGCGCTGATTGATTAATGGAGGCCCCATGAAAGAAGCTCTATTGCCCGCCAGGGTCTACCTGTTTAAGGGGGATAGCCTCCTGATTCCCCCTTCCATGAGCGAAGAAGATTGCCTCGCCGGCGTCCCCCAGGATCTCGCCCTGAACGCTTTGGGTCCCGCCCACCCTGAATGGTTCATGGGGGCCTGTCTCCTGGAAGCTTCCCAAGCCCTCCCTCCGGGCTGGAAGGCCCTCCCGGTCCGCACCGTCCTGAGCCGGAGCGGGGGAGGCGAGGACCGGCTCCTCCGCAGCTATCATCTCCTGCAATGGCGGGGGGAATCGCGATTCTGCGGCTCCTGCGGCGCTCCCAACGGAGACTCCCCGGCGGAAGTTGCCCGGCTCTGCCCCCGCTGCGGCCGCATAGAGTACCCCCGGATATCCCCGGCGATTATCGTCCTCATCACCCGGGGCCGGGACTCGATACTCCTGGCTCATAACCGGAAGTTCAGCCCCGGAATCTACAGTCTTATCGCCGGTTTTAACGAGGCCGGAGAAAGTCTGGAGGCCACGCTGCACCGGGAAGTCCGGGAAGAGCTGGGCATCGAGGTGGAGGATATCCGCTACCAGGTCTCCCAGAGCTGGCCCTTCCCCAATTCTCTGATGGCCGGCTTTACCGCAGCCTGGGCCTCGGGCGAAATCCACCCCGACGGTATGGAGATCGAGGACGCCCATTGGTACCGCCGCGAAAACCTGCCTCAAATCCCCAGCCCGGGAACCATCAGCCGCCGCCTCATCAATCTCTGGCAGGAAGGGACGCTCTAAGGGGGCGCCGATTGCGGCATATATGCCCGCGCCTTTTTTTTCGGAATTTTGATATTTTTCCCGCAAAGCGCTTGACATTTCGCTGGTGATGGTGTACAGTTACTTCGTTATGATGATAACGCGAGAAAACAGGGCCGCCATCCGGCCTGCGCTGGATAGCGCAGACCAGAATCTCCCAATAGTCCAGTGCAATCCGTTAGGATTGCAAGCGCAGTCCAGAATGTCCCAATCGTGCAGTTTGCGTGCAATCCTACCGGATTGCCAGCAAACTGCGCCGCAATCCGGCA
>JAITON010000048.1 GCA_031289935.1 Treponema sp. | reverse complement strand
TGAGCCGCCGCGACTTTCTCAAGACCGCCGCCGCCGGGGCTGCGGGTGTGGCCGCAGTCAGCGCCCTGGGCGCCTGCGCCGGGGGGCCTGTGGGTGCGCTAGAAGGCAGCCCTGCTCTGGGGGCCGGGCCGGCCATGACGCCCTGGAGCCTGGGGATTGATCCTCCGGGGATCACCGACGGCCAGTGCGCCGATACCTCCCGGAGCGCCGATGTGGTGGTGGTGGGTGCGGGTGTGGCCGGTATTGCCGCCGCCCGGGCCGCCGTGGAAGAGGGCGCCTCGGTCATCGTCATTGAACAGACCGGGGACATCGTGGTCCGGGGCCTCTGCTTCGGCGCGGTGAATTCCCGGTTCCAGACCAGCCTGGGCCAGCATATCGACAAGCTGGAAATCGTCCGGGAGATGCAGAAGATTTCGGGCAACCGCTCCAACATGGCCCTCTGGATGAAGTGGGCTAACGAATCGGGAGCGGCCTTCGACTGGTTCGAGGACGCGCTCAAGGAAGTCAATTACCAGGTATTTCCCTATTACCTGGAAATGTGGCCTCTGCCGCCTAAATTCAACAATAGTACCGAATACTACAAGCAGTTCCAGACCAGTATCGCCTTTGGGACCCTGGCCAGCGACGGCTGGGTTCCGGCGGTGCGGATCCAGTACGAGAAGTCGGTCAGGGAAGGGGCCCAGTATGTTTTCAACACCCGGGCCGTGGAACTGGCTCAGGAGCAGGGCAGGGTTACGGGGGTCTATGCCCAGGGAGCGGAGGGCGGCTACCTCAAGATCAGCGCCCGGAAGGGGGTCATCCTGGCCACCGGCGATTACGGCCACAACG
Organism: Treponema sp.; assembly: GCA_031289935.1. Taxonomy (GTDB): domain Bacteria; phylum Spirochaetota; class Spirochaetia; order Treponematales; family Breznakiellaceae; genus JAITON01. Next base: position 9,443 of record JAITON010000048.1, on the reverse strand, counting down.
AGGAGATGGTCAAGGCCCTCTGCCCCGAATTTTACGAGGCCCTCAACCTGGGGGTTACTGCTATCCCTACCTCCAACGGCGACGGCCACAAGATGGCTGTCTGGGCCGGTGGCAGAATGGAGCCCGCCCCCCATGCCCATATGAGCCATTCCTTTGCGGGGGGCTTTGGCGGCATCGGGAACACGGTAACTCTCCATCTGAACCTGAACGGGAAGCGCTTTATGAACGAGGATGTGCCCGGCCAGGTCTTTACCAACCAGCTCCTCCGCCAGCCGGAGCATACGAGCTTCCAGATCTTCGACAGTACCTGGGCCTCCCGGATTGATAATCAGAACCTGGGCCACGGCAACCTGGACCTGTCCAATACCTTTGACCTGGCGGCTACTCAGGCGGCCCTGGACGCGGCCCTGACGAATCCTGGTCCCATGGCTCCTCTGGCGGCCAATAGCCTGGATGAACTCATCGCCCTGATGGGGCTCCCCGCGGATCTGGCCCGGAAGGAAATTGACCGGTACAACGAACTCTGCGCCGGGGGTGTGGACGAGGACTTCGGGGTTCGGCCCGACCGGCTCTTCCCCCTGCTCAAGCCTCCTTTCTACGCCAGCCGGTCCTTTGTGGCCGCCGGGGTGGTTACGGCGGGGGTTATGGTGGACGATCATCTGCGGGTGCTCAAGGCCGGTACCCTGCTCCCGGTCTCCGGCCTTTGGGCGGTGGGCAATGTGGCCGGCGGCCGCTATGCCGGCGACTATCCCACCCAGGCCCCGGCCACGAGCCACGGTACGGCCTTTACCTTTGGCCGTGCTGCCGGCCGGGAAGTGGCGCTGCTTTAAGCTGGTATTGCGGGACGAAGCGCCCTGGGCGAAGCGCCCTTCTAGGAGAGTACTTCGTCCCGTTTGAGGGACCGGACAATGGATATGCCCGTTGCGGAGGTCTCCAGGGGCTGGTTCCCCCCGTCATTCCCCAGGACCTGCACAACAGGATACCGGGGAGCGGCGGGGTTGACATCTACTACCTGGGCTTTCTGCCCGTTGGAGAGGAGCACATAGAGCCCCACGGGATAAATCGACAGGGAAAGCACCAGGGCCCGGATGATCGTCTCGTCGTAACCCTTCCGTTCGTTTTTAAGGAGTTCCAGCATATTCGTGTACCCGTCCTTGGCGTCCCGGAAGGGCCGGGGGGCGCTCATGGCTTCGTAGGAACAGGCCACGGCGATAATTTTCCCGTAGCGGCTGATCTGATCCTCCCTGAGCTTCCGGGGATAGCCCTCGCCGTTTATCCGCTCGTGGTGTTCCAGGGCGGGCAGGCTGATGTTCTGGGGCGTTTTGAAGGACTGGAGTAGCTGGTAGCCTTCTATAGGGTGGTTCAGCACGAGCTGCTGTTCCTGCTGCGTCAGGGGCCGGTTCTGGCCCGTAATCTGGGGGGGGAGCCTGGCCATGCCCGCCTCGTGGAGCAGGGCCGCCATGCCCAGTTCAATCAACTGGGGGCCCGGAAGCTTGAGGAATAAACCGATGATGATAGAAAGGATGCAGGATTTGGCCCCGTGGGCCGCCAGATAGTTCCCGCCGCCGGTATCGACGGTCTGGATTACCCGGAGCAGGAAGCGGCGCTCCTTCCTGATGACGTTGCAGAGCCCGGCCACCTGCTCCGCCACGGTCCTGAGCTTAGGGCTCTCCCCACGGCTCATCTGGTTATACAGGGACTCGGCATAGCTCTGAAAGGCTGTGTAGTAATCCCGGGCCTCCCGGAGCCACTCCCGGCTGCTCAGAATGCCCCGGTCCCCGGCGGGCTCTACCGCGTCATCCTCTTCCGGCGGCGCCCGTTCCGGCGGGTTGTCCCCGGGCTTCCCGGCCGGCGTCTGTTTCTCCACCGGCAGCCCTTCGGACTGTATCTCCTGGAATCTCCAGCGCAGGAGGGCCGCCTTGAGTTTCCCGTCCAGGGGCGTTTCCGGCGATGCCAGAATAAAGTCCCCGTCCAGGAAGACCGGCTTGGTGAAGAGGCTGTTATCGGCGAGGTCCTTTACTTGATAGTTTGTCATTATTATGTTAGCCTGCTATAAGTTTCGGTATATTGGAGCTGTTTCTTGACGTGGCGCCCCCCTTTTCCTGGCTTTTTCTCCCTCCTTGGCCTGCTTGACCGGGAAGACTGGCCCGCCCTGGTCTGCTTCCTGGAAGACCGGGTGATAAAGCGGGGCCGCTACCGCCCCGGGGAGGTCCGGCTCCTGGCCCAGGCCTATCTGCTCCTGGGGGAGCCCCTCCCGGTCCTGGCCCTGGAAAACGGGGCCGCCGCCGTTAACCCGGGCCTCCTGGAACAATGCGCCCTGCTCTTTGGCGCGGCGCGGCTCTTGGCCGGGGACAACGCCGGGGCCGCCCGGTTCTTTACCGAACGGGAGTCCCGGGTAAGATACCGGGACCGGGCATGGGTTGCCTGGTACCGGGGCTTTGCCCTGTTCATGGACAACCGCTACGGCGAGGCGGCGGATAGCTTTTCCCAATCGGCCCGCGGGCCGGCGGAGCCCCTCTGCGCGGGCCTGGCGGCCTGGTTCCTGGCGGATAGTCTTGCCCTCATTCTGCCGGACCGCTCCGGGGAACTGTCCCGTGTAGCGGGCGAGGGGCGGGCCCGGGCCAGGCTCAGGCTCCGGGGCCGGGCGGCCTGGGACCGGGCGGCGGGAAGGCTGCGGGGAGGCCCGCAGGGAAGGTTGCGGGGAGGCCCGCGGCGAGAGTTCTGGGGCCTTATCGCCGGGAAGTATCTGGACGAAACCGCCTCCTGGCTCTATAACAACCATAAGGAGCTGCATTGATGAGAAGCTTTGAGAAATCATCCAAACTAAACAACGTGTGTTACGATATCCGGGGGCCGGTCCTCAAGGAAGCCCGGCGCATGGAGGCCGAAGGCTTTAGAATCCTCAAGCTCAATATCGGCAACACCGCGCCCTTCGGCTTTAACGTGCCCGACGAGATCGTCCACGACATCATCATCAACATGGGGAACGCCCAGGGCTACATCGACTCCCAGGGCCTCTTTGCGGCCCGCAAAGCTATCATGCAGGACTGCCAGTCCAAGGGGGTTATGGACGTGGGCATCGACGACATCTACATCGGCAACGGGGTAAGCGAGCTGATTATGATAGCCATGCAGGGCCTCCTGGACACGGGGGACGAGGTGCTGCTCCCCATGCCGGATTACCCCCTCTGGACCGCCGCGGTAACCCTGGCCGGGGGCCGGGCCGTGCATTACCGCTGCGATGAGGCCGCCGCCTGGAGCCCCGACCTGGAGGATATCCGCGCCAGGATTACGGACCGGACCAAGGCCCTGGTGCTGATCAACCCCAACAACCCCACGGGCGCGGTCTACGAGCGGAGCCTCCTGGAGGGCATCGCCGGGGTTGCGGAGGAGTACGGCCTCATCGTCTATGCCGATGAAATCTACGAGCGCATTACCTACGAGGGGGCGGTCCATACCCCCATGGCCCTCATCAACCCGGAGATCCTCACCGTCAGCTTCAACGGCCTGTCCAAGGCCTACCGGGCGCCGGGCTTCCGGGCCGGCTGGATGGTCCTTTCGGGGAACCGGGACTGCGCCAAAGGCTACATCGAGGGCCTGGAGATGCTCTCCAACATGCGGCTCTGCGCCAACGTGCCGGCCCAGTTCGGCATCCAGACCGCCCTGGGGGGCTATCAGAGTATCAAGGACCTGCTCCTCGACGGGGGCAGGTTAAAGGAGCAGCGGGACGCCGCCGTAAGCCTTTGCAACGCGATTCCCGGCCTTTCGGTGGTTATGCCCCGGGGGGCCCTCTACTGCTTCCCCCGGGTCGACGTCCGGCGCTTCAATATCAGGGATGATGAACAGTTCGTCATGGACCTCCTGCGGGAGCAGCGCCTGCTCCTGGTCCAGGGGACGGGCTTTAACTGGAAGGAGCCGGACCATTTCCGCATTGTCTTTCTCCCGGACAAGGAGACCCTTACCGAGGCCATGCGCCGCCTGGGCCTCTTCCTGGAGCACTACCGGCAGGACTAAGCTAAAAAAAAGATGATGCGCCTGGACGTCTGGGGGTTTGCGGCTTCTACCGCGCCCTCACGTGCGCATCATCCTGAAGGAATACCTCTTTAATATCGGCAGCCCTCCCGTTTTCTTGAAGAAAAATTTCTGCTTCAACACGGCCTTGTTACGATGCGTTGCGCAACCTAGTTGCGCGACGCAACATAGTTGCGCACAGCCTTGTTACGGTACGTAATACAGCCTTGTTACGGTGCGTAATACGGCCGTATTGAGGTACGTAATACGGCCGTATTGAGGTACGTAATACGCCTTGTTACGGTGCGTAATAGTTGCGCACGGTCGTGTTGGGCGCCTAGACGTTCAGGCTAAAGACCGCCGCGGCGGGGGCTTCCGGGACGGCATAGGGCAGGGCCATGGCCCTGATACTGCGGATCTGGGTCTCGTACTGCGCGATCAGGGCCTCGACCTGCCCCTCACTCATAGATTCCGGGGATTGGGCCAGCTCGGGCCGTTTTTTGATCTGGCTGAGCTGTTCGATGAGCACGTCCAGGACCTTCAGCTTGCTGATGGAAACTCCCTGGGAGCCTTCCGGGGCGGGCACCCCGGAAACGTGCTCAAAATGGGCGTAGATAAGGTTCGCCGGGGACACCGGCAGGGACGTTTTCCCGCCCTGAGACATACTGACGGCGTAGCTGATACCGGCTAAACCGCCTGTTGAAATATGCCCGTAACTCATGTTTCCTTCCTCTCTTTGAGTATCGGGAAAAAAGGGTTTGAGTTTAGCCGGCCCCAAACCCGGTTAGTTTTAGGACTGGAGGGGCCCGGGGCGGCGCTTTAGTCCCGGTTGAGCCTGATCCACTCGGCAAGCCGCCGGTCCAGGGAGGCCGTTTCGGCCCCGTCGTGGATCCGCTCGTAGAGGTAGGGGAGGACGATGCGCTCCTTAAGGACCGTCCAATTCCCCGGGAGGATGGCCGGGGGCGAAAGATATTCCTCCGGGGGCATGTGCCCCAGGAGCCCCGGGTAATACTGGGGGAAGATTCGCTCCGTTACGGTCTTCAGGGCCGAGAACCCCCCGGCGATCCCGAAGGTGTTCTCGTTAATACGGTACTGTTTGCCGCTTTCCAGAAACTGCCGCTGGGTATCCTCCTGGAAAAACCATTGGACAAAGGCCGCCGCCGCTCCCGGCGCCTGGCCGTACTTGCATATCCCCAGGTAGGTGATGCCCTCGGAGATGGGGATGGTCCCGGGCCCGGCGATCCAGCGGAAACCCAGGCTGCCCCGCTCTTCCTCGGTGAGGGTGAAGAAGTCGGCGCTCTGCTTATAGGAAAAGAGGATACGGCCCGATATGGTGAGCTTTTCTACAGGCTCGTAGAAGTATTTAAAGACAAAATCGTCCCCGGCTTCCACGCTCTTATTGATCGCGCTGATCCAGTCCCGGGTATAGGAGACGGCCTCTTCTATGGCCGGAGCATCCCAGGCCAGGGGGGAGGCTTCCCGGAAGGCGCTGTCAAAGAGGGCTGCGATAATATAGAGGAATTCCTGGTCCCAGACCGGGGAAAAGCCCATCTGCGACCAGGCCCCCCGGGTCTCCCGGTTGTAGGCCCCCCCCAGTTCCTGGATTTCCTCCAGGCTGATGATAAAGGCGCTGGAAAGGAGTTCCCCTTGATCCCGGGCAAAGATCAGGGCCGGCAGGTTAAAGGAAACCGGCAGCAGGTATTGCTTTTCCTCAAGCCGCCCCTGGGCCAGGAGCCGGGGGTAAAAGGCCTCGGCGGCGATATTCCCCTGCTGCATCATCCCATCCATGGGGGAAAAGAGGCTCATAATGGAGGCGCTCTTGAGCCAGCTTGCGGCCACGATGTCGGGCCTCTGGGCGCTGGACGTGAGGGCGCTCAGCTGGGAGCTCAGCTGGGCGCTCAGCTCCCCGGACGGAGACTCCAGATAGCGGACCTCTACCGTGTACTCGTCCTGGCTCGAATTGAAGTAGCTTGCATAGAGGGCGATTTCGGGCCGGTCCGTCCAGAGCAGCGCTACCCGGGATTCCGTGAGCCCGCAGGAACCGGCCAGGACCAGGGCGCCCAGGCAGAGGGGCGGAACCAGGAGCCGGCAGATTAGGGGATTATGTTGACCGGCCCTCATATAAGTTTCGCCGCCGTGTCGTAGATGATGCGGAATACCCCGGGGATTTTCTCCAGGTCGATGGAGGAGTAGGCCACCCTGATATAGCCCCCTTCCAGGGCGATAACCCCAACGCCCTGTTTGACCAGCAGCTCCCGCCGGAGTTTCTCGGCGTCCAGACCCCGGCAGTAGAAGCTCATGAAATAGCCCGAGTTAAAGGGCAGGGGCCTGAGAACCGGGTGGCTTGGATGGTCCTCGATAAAACGCTTCACCACCCGGTAGCGTTCCCGGAGCAGGCCGAAGTGCAGCTCCCGTTCCCTATGGGTCCGGGGATCGGCCAGGGTCTTGAGCAGCAGGAGTTGCGCCGGGGTATTGGCGCAGGATACCGACGAGCGGATGAGGCCCATGTATTTCTTGCCCAGGGCCTCCTCCTGGAGCTTTCCCAGGCTCCGGCTCCCAAAGCTCACAAAGGCCGAGCGGAAGCCCCAGGCATAGTCTTCCTTGGTGGGCCCGTCGAGCTTTACCGCCAGTACCCGCTCGTGGAGGCCCGCCAGGGCCGCAAACAGGGATTCCCGCCTAAGACCTTCCTCGTAGAAGAGGCCGAAGTAGGCGTCGTCTACCAGAGCCAGCACATCGGCCCCGGCCCCGGCGGCCTCCCGGATCATGGCGACGATAGCCTCCCCCTCGGCCTCTGTGGGCGTGTAGCCCGAAGGATTGTTGGGGAAGTTCAGGATGATGCGTACGGTGCCGGTTTTGGCCTGCTCCCCCAGGGCCCTTGAGAGGGCCTCCAGGTCCAGGCCCCTGGCCCCTTCCCGAAAACCGGATGCCTCCACCGGCACGCCCCCCCGACGCTCCCGGAAGATAAGCCCGTAGTTATCCCAGCAGGGGGCCGGTACGATGATAGACTGGCCCTCCTCCAGAAACAGGTCCGCCGTGTAGGAGATGCCCGCAGTAATTCCCGGCACGACCGTGGGCAGGGAGAGCCGGGCGGGGTCCAGGGAGGGGTTTTTTCGCAGGATTTCTCTTTTCCAGGCCTGCCGCACGGGCTCAATCCCTGCCGTGGGGGCGTACACCACCGCCTTATCCGGGTCCAGAGAAGCCAGGCTCTCTCCTACGCCGGACAAAACCAGGGGCTTCCCCCCCTGGAAAGCCATGCCGATGGTGGCGTTGACCAGGGCTGCGTCTTTTGCCTCCGCCGACTGGGCGATTATCCCCTTGGGAAAGTAGATCCGGCGGCCCAGACCCGAAAGGAGCCGCCCGGCCACAGAAGTATCCAGACAAGCGTTGAGTTCGGCGGCGAGTGTGTTCATGGCCACAGCCTAGCAGAAAATCAGCCTTTAAGGAAGCACTCGCGGCACTCAGGGCGCTTATTTATGCACCGGGCCCGGTATATATGCCGCAATACGGGCGTCCTTTCATACTTATGCCCGTTTGGCGTACTTCTTCATGTCGAAGAAGACCGCCACAATGATGATGGCGCCCTTAACCAAAAGCTGAAAGTAGGAATCAATCGCCAGAAAGCTCATACCGTAGTTGATGAGCCCCATGGTAAAGACCCCGATGATCATACCCCCCACCGTGCCCACGCCGCCGGTCTGGGAGACTCCCCCCACGGTTACCGCGGCGATGGCATCCAGCTCCATACCGTTGGCGGTCAGCGCGTTGGCCAGACCCAGGCGGCTGGCCTGGAGCACCCCGGCGACGCCGTAGAGAAGGCCCGCGTAGAAGTATACGCAAACCAGATCCCTTTCCACCTTAATCCCCGAAACCCGGGCCGCCTGGGGATTGCCGCCGATGGCGTAGAAATGGGTGCCCTGCCGGGTATGCTTCAGGAAGACCCAGACCAGCACCGCGGCGACCAGCACATAGATCGCCAGGAGGGGGACCTGGAAGAAGCCCGGACCGATGGACTTCTGGGCGATGTCCTTAAAGCCCTGTTTGAGGCTCCCCACAATGGCCGCCCTGGTGTAGATAAGCTGAATACCCCGGGCCAGGGACATGGTTCCCAGGGTGGCGATAAAGGGCGGCAGTTTGCCGTAGGCCACCAGCACCCCGTTAAAGAGGCCGAAGACGCCGCCTGCCGCGATGCCCGCGATGATGGGGAGAAAGGCCGGGAAGTTCGTGTTGCCGAAGAGGGCCGCGTCGCCAGGCACCTGGGCAAAGGAGGCTGCCACCGAGGCGCAGAGACAGACCACGTAGCCGATGGAGAGGTCGATCCCCCAGGTGATGATGATCATCCCCACCCCCAGGGAGGCGAAGGCCCGTACCGCCTCGGCGATCAGCAGGGTTCTGATCGACGCCCAGGTGAGGGCGCTGCCCCGGGTCAGGACGCCCAGCACAAAGACCAGCGCCACAAAGGTTACATAGGTCGTGTACTTGCTCAAAAAACTCTTGACGTTCAAATCTCTGGTTTTGGTTCCCATGTCGTCTTCCTTATGATAGATTTACGAAAACTGCGTCGCCAGGTGCATCACCGCTTCCTGGCTCGCCTCTTCCCGGGCAAGGATCCCCGTACAGCGGCCGTTGCAAAGCACCATCACCCGGTGGCTCATCCCCAGGAGCTCCGGCATCTCGCTCGAGACCATGATGATGGCCTTACCCTGCTTGACCAGTTCGCTCATGATGGTATAGATCTCGTACTTGGCCCCCACGTCGATGCCCCGGGTAGGCTCGTCCATGATGAGAATCTCCGGCAGGGTCATAAGCCAGCGGCTTAAAATCACCTTCTGCTGGTTCCCCCCCGAGAGATTCTGTATCAGGGCTTTCATAGTGGGCGTCTTGGTGCGGAGCTGTTGGTTGTACTCGAGGGCTCTGGCGTTCAGGCTGTAGTGGTTGAGGAGCCCCATCTTGTTAAGGTACTCCCCCAGGGAGGGCAGGGTGGTGTTCTGGGTGATGTTCAGCAGGGGAAATATCCCGGTACTTCGCCGGTCTTCGGTAACGAGGCCCAGCCCCGCGTTGATGGCATTCCGGGGCGTAAACTTTTTGATGGGCTTCCCGTTTACGAGCACTTCCCCGCCGGCGATCTCCCGGACCCCGAAGATGGCCTCCACGAGTTCGGTCCGCTGGGCGCCTACCAGGCCCCCCAGCCCCAGGATTTCGCCCTTGTGGAGTTCAAAGCTGATGTCCTTAAAGGACCGGGGGGACAGCGCCGTGAGGCGCTTCACTTCAAGGCAGACCTCGCCAATCACCGATTCTACCCTGGGGAAGCGCTCGGTGTTTTCCCGGCCCACCATCAGGGCTATCAGCTTGTTGCTGTCGATGTCCCCAATCGCATAGGTGCCGATGGCTTTGCCGTCCCGCATAACCGTCACCGCATCGGCGATCTGGAAGAT
>JAITON010000209.1 GCA_031289935.1 Treponema sp. | reverse complement strand
GGACCAACCAGTTAGGACAAAGGACCTACCCAGTTAGGACAAAGGACCAACCAGTTGGTACACTGGACCTACCCAGTTATGGCAAAGGACCTAACCAGTTAGGACAAAGGACCAACCAGTTAGGACAAAGGACCTACCCAGTTAGGACAAAGGACCAACCGGTTACTCCTTAGGGACCAACCGGTTACTCCTTGGGGACCAACCAGTTACTCCTGGGACCAACCAGTTACTCCTGGGACCCGTCCGGTATTGCGGGGGCGGTTGTTTCAGCTCAACCGCGAAGCGTTTGAGCAGGGCGGCCCCCAGGGGCGGGCCAGAAATGCGGTTTACCGGCTGGTGTCTCCCTAGCGGTCGTAGGATGAGCCCAGGTCGAGCTCCTTCCGGTACTTGGCCACCGTACGCCGGGCCAGGGAAACCCCCCGCCGGGCCAGTTCACCGGCGATCTCCTGGTCGGCCATGCGCCGGTTCTCCCCGGAGAGAATTTCCCGGATAATCTCCTTGACCCCCTCCTTGGAGGAGCCGGCGGAGCCCCGGACGGCGCTGCTGAAAAAGTGCCGGATTTCAAAGATCCCCCATTCGGTCTGGACGTATTTGCCGTTGGCGATCCGGGACACGGTGGACTCGTTGAGCCCCAGTTCATGGACAATATTCCGAAGGGTTAGGGGGGCCAGGTACTTGGGGCCTCCCGCAAAGAAGGGCCGCTGGAACTCCACAATGGCCCGGGTTACCCGGACCAGGGTATGGTTCCGCCGGTTGATGGAGTGGATAAACCAGCGGGCCTCCTTGATATTCTCCCGGACAAAGTCCCGGGCAGCCCTTTCCCCGTCCTTTTCGTCCGAAAGCTTCATAAAAAAGGGGTTGATCCCCAGGACAGGAATCTCCTCATCGTTGAGGATAATGACAAATTCACCGTCCTGTCTGATTATCTGGATATCGGGCACCACATAGCGGGTGTCCCCGGAGTCGAACTGACGGCCCGGGAAGGGGGAGAGCTTCCTGAGCCGCTCAAAAATAGCCCGGACCTCCTCTTCGGTCCGGGAGAGTTTCCGGGCGGCCTCGCGAAAACTCCCCTTTTCCAGGAGTTCCAGGTAGGCCAGGGCCTCTGCCATTCCACCGGGAGCGTCCGGCAGGAGTCCGGCCTGGACCAGGAGGGATTCCCGGTAATCCGCGCAGCCGCAGCCCTGGGGGTCCAGGGACTGTACCAGGCTCAGGGTCCTGGCGATCTTCTCAGGGGACCTGTCTTCCGGGGGCCGGTCTTTCAAAAGGAGCTCTACCGGTTCCGTATGGAATCCATCGGCATTGAGGTTCTGAATGATGAGCTCCGCCGTCTCCCGAACCGCAGGCTCTACCGGTTCCAGCCTGAGCTGCCAGAGGAGGTGCTCCTGGAGCGTCTCGGACCGGGACAGGGCCCCCTCGATAAAACGGTGCTGCTCCTCGGCGGCTTCGTCGCCCCCCCGGCGGATAAAGCCCGAATCGGAAGTGGCCTCGAAGTAATCGTCCTCTTCCTTCCGGGGGGAGCTCAGGGCGCTGTCCAGGGATATGGTAGAACGGTCCTCCAGAATCTCCAGGGCGGGGTTTTTCTCGATTTCTTCCTCGATTTTTTCGCGCAGATCAACGATGGGCAGCGCCATCAGCTTGATGGACTGGTATAGCTGGGGACTCATCCTGAGCTGCTGACCCTGGACCAGGGCCTGTCCTTGAACCTGCACGAAATCTCCTGTTTCTTATATCGAACTTGAGCGCAACGCGCTGAACTTGAACGCAACGCGTTCAAGTAAAACTCCTATATCGATCAGTCCCGGGTGCGGCGGGTTTCGGCGAAACCGGTGATGTTCCTGAAATAGATTACAGGGCCCCCGTCCAGGGCTATCCTGCCGGAGAAGGTCCCGCAGAATTGGCGGCGGTTCAGAGACTGGAAGAGGAAGCGGTGCCGTTCCACCCGCTCCTGGTGGGGTTGAAAGTCCATCTCCAGGCGGCCGTCGCTGCTTGAGAAGCGCCAGAGGGCAAGTCCATGGCCAGGGGGTATACGGCAGATCAGCTCCTTCAGCTTATGGAGCCGGCCCTCAAGGAAAAAACCGTTCTCCGTACCCAGGCTGTCGTCAGCGGCCCCGGCGCCCAGGCTAAAGCCGATCCGGCCCTCCGGCGCGAGGCCGCAACCCACGGCCCAGGTATGGACATCGGCCTTGGGACGGATACCCCGGTTCCAGTCAAGAATCCCCCAGGAATTGCCCCGGACAAAAACATTTTCCTCCGCGCCAAGCTGCATGACCCCTTCGGCCACATAGCAGGGGGAGCGCCGGGAGAGGATAAAAGCGTTTTTCCCGTTCCGCCAGGGCATGTGCGTCACCAGGGATTCGGCTTCGGGCAGAGGCGTAAGCACCACCTCTCCCCGAAGCTGCCGGTGCCTGCCGAACTGGGGTATATCCACCTTGATGATCCGCACCCCCCCCTCCATCAGTGCAAAGGTGATGGCCATCCCCCGGCGGTTCAATCTGACGGATCCCTCCTCACTGGAGCCGGGGAGCCCCAGGTTCCCCATGGATAGGGGAATTTCGTAGCATTTGGTACTACGCTTCCGGTCGTTCAGGGATATGACCGAGGCCACCACATAGCCCAGGTAACTGCCGTCCAGAATCTGAAAAGAAACCATGCAGGAGGATGAAAAGATGATATACCGGTCCGATGCGAAGGCCCGCCGTAGCGGGCCCCGAAGGCTCTGCCGGTCCAGGGTAAAAACGGGTTTGCGGGCCCAGCCAAAGTTAGCAGGGCGGCCTGCGGGGTCGAGGGCCAAAAGAGGGGCGCTGATTTCAACCTGAGACTCCTTACTATTTTCCATGGGATTATTATATAGTAAGCTATGCAGATTGACTACCGGGGCATGAAGATATTAGTGATGGGGTTGGGCCTGAACGGCGGGGGCCTGGAGTCGGCTCTGTACCTGGCCCGCCGGGGGGCGGAGCTCAGGGTGACGGATCTTCGGGACGAGAAGGTCCTGGGGCCTTCCCTGGAAAAGCTCCAGGCTGCGGGGGGAAATTTCCGCCTGGTGCTGGGCCGCCACGATATGGAAGACTTTAGGTGGGCCGACATGGTGATCAAAAATCCCGGCGTCAGGCCCGATTCCCCCTATTTGCAAGTTTGCCGCCGTATCGAAACCGATATTTCCCTGTTTCTGATGGGAAATCCTGCCCGGCTGCTGGCGGTTACGGGCTCCAAGGGCAAGTCCGGCACGGCCTCGGCCCTCCACTGGGTCCTTGCCCAGGCCCGGGAGGGGGGCCGCCTCCCGGGGAAAGCTTACTTGGGGGGCAATATCACGGTATCGCCCCTGAGTTTCCTGGACGATCTGAGCGCCGATGACAACGTGGTCCTGGAACTATCGAGTTGGCAGCTTGGGGACCTCCGGGGCCGGGGGCTCCTCAAGCCCCGGACCGCAGTACTCACGGCTATTATGCCGGACCATCTGGACCGCTACGGTTCCATGGAGGAGTATGTGGCGGATAAGCGGCTTATCTACCATGATCAAGGCCCGGGGGACCTGACAGTGGTCCCTGCGGGCGATTGGGGGGACCGTTTCCTGAAGGAGAGCCCGGCCCGGGTCCTGGCCTATGGGGACCGGGACCGTCTCCCGGCGGACGGTGCCGGAGCCTGGCTCGAAGGGGAGCGCGGCCAGGAACGGGGTCTCGCCCGGCTTGTTCCGGGGGGGCCGGTCCTGGAAGCGGTACCGGAAGCGCTGCTGACGCCGGGGGCGCACCAGAAACACAACTTCCTGGCCGCAGCCCTGGCCTTGCTGGACCTGGGACTTCAGGCGGATTTTGTTCGGGAAGGTCTGGGGAGCTTTCCAGGGATTGAGGACCGGCTGGAATTTTTCCGGGAGGCCGCCGGGGTCCGCTACTACAACGACAGCGCCGCCACGATCCCCGAGGCGGCGGCGGCGGCGGTAGAGGCCTTCGAGGGGCCCCTGGTTCTGGTGGCCGGGGGGGCCGACAAGAATCTGGACTTTGGTCCCCTGGCAGAAACCCTTGCCGGGGCCCAGGGCGCGGGCCGTCTCCGGGGGCTGGTCCTCCTGGCCGGCGCCGGGAGCGATAGACTCATCCCCCTGCTCGACCGGGCGGGAGTCCCCTTCATGGGCCCCGCAGCCTCAGCGGAAGAGGCAGCCCTCCTGGCCATCGAGGTAGCCCGGCCGGGAGATAGAGTGGTGCTCTCGCCAGGCTGTACCTCCTTCGGTATGTTCCAGAACGAGTTCGACCGGGGCCGCAAGTGGAAGGAAGCGGTTCTCGGGTTAAGTTATGGACATTGAACTGTTTGAAGAGCGGGCCCGGATCATCCGGGGAACCCGGGCTTTTTTCGACCGCCGGGGATACCTTGAGCTGGATACCCCCCTCCTGGCCCCGGACCTGATTCCCGAAGCCTGCCTGGAGGTCTTTGAGACCGCCTACCTGCCGCCGGGGATTGCCGCCGGGGGACGGCCCTACTGGCTCATTCCCTCGCCGGAAATCTGGATGAAGCGCTTCATCGCCCGGCACCGGCGGAGCATCTACCAGGTCTGTAAGTGTTTTCGCAACGTCGAGTCTCTGGGGCGCCAGCATAGCCCGGAATTCACCATGTTGGAATACTATACTATGAATGCGGGCTACCTCGATTCCCTGGCTCTGACCGAGGAATTCTTCGGGGAACTTCTGGGAGACACCGGCCAGGTAGAACTTCGGCCGCCCTTCCTCCGTATCACCATGGAGGAGGCTTTTGAGCGCTGGGCGGGCTTCAATCTCTACGAGGCGGCGGAGGCGGGCCGGCTTGGGGAGGAGGCCCGGCGGCTGGGTCTGGACCCGGCCCCCGGCCGTACTCGGGGAGAAGGCCTTCAAGGAGAAGGGGATACCGGGGCCCTCTACGACCTTATCTTTATCCACGCGGTGGAGCCGAAACTCCCCAGGGACCGGCCAGTGGCGCTCATCGACTACCCGGCCTTTGTGCCCTGCCTGGCCCGGGGCAGTCCCAAGGGCAGACTAGGCGGATCCTGCCGAACCCGGGAGCGCTGGGAACTCTATGTCCGGGGGATTGAGCTGGCCAACTGTTACTCTGAGGAAACCGGCCCCGAGGAGGTGCGCCGCTATTTCGATGCCGAGACGGCCCGCAAGGAAGGGAGCGCCCTGGTACCCCACCGGGTGGATCGGGACTACTGGAAGCTCTTCCTCCCCGATGCGGCTGGGGGGCCCTTCCCCAGCTGTTCCGGGGTAGCCCTGGGTCTGGACCGGCTCGTCATGGTCCTGACGGGCCGGTCCAGCATCGATGGGGTCCTGCCCTTCCCTATGAACTGAAAGGTATCGAGCTTTTCAACCTGTCCTTATTCCCTTACCACCGCCGTGCCGGAGTGCTCAAAGGACATCCTGAATTGGGGCAGATAGTCCAGGCCGGTACAAAGCAGCGCTTCCCCGCTCAAGCCGTAGGGGACCTCCCGCAGGCCCGTTATCTGGTCCAGCAGTTCCCGGTTCATGTTGATAAAATTCATCACCAGGGAGAGTTCCGTTTCCGCCGATCCCCTGGGGGGAATCATGAGGACCTGGCTCTCGATGCCCTCGGCCCAGAAACGGCCCATGCCATAGAGCTCGTAGCTCAGGCCGGCAAGTTCCAGGGGGAAGAAGTTGGGGTTATCGACCCGAAGCTTGAGCTTTAAGTGGGTGTTAATCAGCCCGGTCTGCTCAATGAGGATAGAAAGGATGCTGAACTCAGGCCTCAAAACCGGGGAAAAGGCCGCCTCTGCCGGGAGGGTTTTGAGGATTTCCCCAGATGAGGGGTAGGAAAAGGCGATCTCCGCATAGAGCTCCACCCGAAGGCTCAGGTCCGCCGCCAGGAGGGCGGGGCCTAAACCGGCGAGATCCAGGTCGAGCCTGAGGGGATAGGCGGCCCGGAGACCGGGTCCCAGGGGCGCTCTCTCATGCTCCAGAGAAAGACTCCCCGGTGCCTCGATGCCGTCTATCAACAGAGACCAGCCCCGGAGCTCCACCAGGGCCGCCTGGGTCTGGGGGTTCTCCACTTCCAGTCTAAAGTAGAGGCTGATATGTTCAAGGTCCGCCGCCTCAATATGATCGAAATAGAGGGCCGCTCCAGGTTCCTCTTCGGCTGGTTCGAAAGGCTCACCGGCCAAACCTGCCGAAGGCCCAGGGACCGTCCCCCTAGGGATCGGCGGCAGTTCCGGCAAGGGAGCATGTGGCGCCTGGCCGGTGCAGGAAAAAAGGCCCTCCATCAGGAGCAGAACCATGAAAAACCTGGGAAGAGAAAACCGCTTCATTCTATAAGTATCGGCAAAATAGTTTATATTCCATTTTGTCTATATTCTTTTCACAGGTTCTCTTAATACTGTTTTCAGGTTTGATTTTTCTGTTTTCCGTGGTCTGATAAATATATTTCGTGATGCCGTCTTTTTTCATTGACATCATTTGCATATTATTTTCTTCGGTGAATTTATCTATTATTTTTCAGGTTTTTGGTTCTTCATCATAAGAATAAATGTGCATACATTGAACACGCAAATCTTTTCGGTTTTTGCATACATTTTATGCGTAGTAAAACTACTGAAAAGCTTAAAGTACAGCTTTGGTTATACGCAATACTGCCCATTTTTATAACACGCTTTTTATTTTTCTTGATAGTTCCCATACATTATTTCCAATATTACTTACTATCGTGATATTTTCTTTTTTATTTCTATCATAACTTGATATAAAACTTACACCGGGATCACTACCCTGAAACCACGGTTCAAATGTTT
>JAITON010000198.1 GCA_031289935.1 Treponema sp. | reverse complement strand
TTCCGGCTGTGGTAGAACTCAATCAGGGCCATGAGGGCGTCCAGGTTGCGGGGGTCCTCGTAGAGGCAGGACCGGAGGTCCTCCTGGATCATTTCATCGGTAACTTGCAGGCGGCTCCGCAGGTAGTAGTACCTCCCCTTGAAGCTTCCCTGGGGCAGGACGGCCAGGCGGTTGTTGATGAGCCGGCCCGCTTCGAAGTACCCCCCGGTGTCAACGAGGGCGGCGGCATAGGCGAGGATCCCTTCCTCGTTGGCGGGTTCTCTTTGATAGAGCTCCCGGGCGTAGACCAGGGCGGCCTGGTAGTTCCCCAGGGCATGTTCAAGCTGATAGGCGTCGAGGAGGTCCTGGGAAGAACGGCGTTCGGCTAATACCCGCTCCATAGAGGGCCGGGCCTCTTCCCAGGCTTCCCTCGAGACTGCATCCCGAAAGGCCATACTGATGACTTCCAGGGAGGGACCGGGCCGGGCCAGGAGGCTCTCCAGGTAGCGGCGGCCCTCGGCAATGTCTTCGGGACGGCTCGAATCCAGGAGCAGCCGGGTGATATATTCGGCGGCCTCCAGGTCATCGGGCCAGGAGGCCAGGAGGCTGCGGAGGCAAGTCAGGGCGGCGCTGCGGTTGGAGGAACCTTCGGCCTGGAGCCGGGCCCGCAGAAGCAGGGAACTCCGGTTGTCGGGGTAAAGCTGGCTGTAGCGGCTGAGCAGTTCCCGGGCCTGGCTGTAGCGGCGCAGTTCCAGGTAGACCCGGATCTGCATCAGTATGAGCCCGGCGTCTTCGGGGCGCAGCTCCAGGAGCCCGGCAAGGACCGGTTCCGCGCCGTTCCAATCCCCGCTCTGGTAATAGGCCTGGGCCAGGAGCCGCTTGACTGTATCGTTGCCGGGATAGCGAACGCTCATGTCCGTCAACAGGCTGATTGATTCCCCGGGCCGCTCCAGGGCTCCCAGGGTTCGGACCAGGCCCAGGGCTGCGGGGTGACATTCCGGGGAAAGCTCCCAGGCCCGGGCGTAGACTTCCAGGGCTTGCTCCAGACGGCTGGTATACTCGTAGACCAGCCCCAGAAAATAAAAAACCGGCGCCGCATCGGGCCGGATATCACGGGCTCTCAGCAGGGCCGGTTCGGCGGCCCGGAGCCGGGCAGGGTCGGAGCCGGCGTTTACCGGCATGAGAGCCAGGAAGGGAAGCGCCAGGGAAAGATAGTCCTGGGAATCCTCCACCGGGGAGCTATAATTGCCCTGCGCCGCCTCCCGAAGAATCCGGGCATAGACATGGTTCTGGGGCGGGTCCGCCCGGGGATAGGACGCCGGTAGATCGGCATAGAGGCTCTGCCAGAGCGCGGCAATAACGGCGACCATGACCCGGCCAAACTCGGAATCCCCCAAACCACGGGCCCGGATCTCTTCCAGGGCCCTGGTCAGGGAAACGGGCGTCCCGGTCTCCACCAGGGAACGGATCCCGGCGCTGATACCGGCACTGTCTAGAGGTGGCGTTACCGGGATACCCTCCCCCGCCGCCGGTGTACCGGCACAGGAGAGGGCCGCAGCCGAAAGTATCAGAGAGAGGACCCAGGCTGGGAATCGCCTCATTCAGACTTCCTTGTTCCCAAGGCTATCAGCAGGAGAATCAACCCGGTCAGGACCACCAGGAAGGGCCACCAATGCAGCATAAAGAGCCTAAAGGAAAATTCAATAATATCCATCGAAAAGACCAGGAGAGCCGCCCCTAGGATGATAAAGGCCCCGGCGGGCACCATGTAACGGACCCGCGCCCGGCCGAAGCGATGCCAGCCCGCAGGGAGCAGCGCCAGTCCCGCGAAAACCGCCAGGAGGGGCCAGCCCTGACGGAAGCCGAAAGGCAGTATCTTCAGGGCCGCAAGGATCAGAAAGAAGCCCAGGAGCATGAAAAAACAGGCAAAAAAGAGGTAGATGGAGCGTTTGTTCAGCCGCACCGCCAGAACGGCGCTGACCACACCGATCATGGTAACCAGGAAAGCCCCCAGGACGAGCATTCGGGAGCCCACCATGGAACCCAGGAGCACGGCACAGCCTACAAGCATACAGGAGAGACCGGTGATAAATATGACGCGGGCCCGTGCTTTACGGGAAAAAGAACGCTCCATAGAGTTAATTATATTCAAAAACACCTAGCTTGCCAAGGTCTTTTCTCCGTGGTAGAATAGAAAAATGAGGGGAATCAAGTTATACCTGCTCCCGCTCCTCTGTCTGGGGCTCTCCGGCTGCGATACAGCGGGGGATCTTTTGCTGAGCTGGCGTATTGCGGGGACCAATCTTCTGGAAAATCTACAGAACAGCAAGGGCGGGAAAGCTGCCGGGGACTCGGCCTATTACCTGGCGGGGGAAGGGACGTTACGGGAAAGCCTGGAAAGCCTCTTTATCATTCTGGATGAGGAGACTGGACAGAGCCCGGAACAGTTTGCCGTAGTCCAGGAAATCGCCAACAATTACATCCGGAGCGGCGAGTATCTGCGGCTCATCCGTTTTCTCGGCGACTGGACCAACCGGCATCCCGATGATCCCTACACCGCCTATTACCTCCTGATGATCGGCTATGCCTATACCCGGCAGGATGCCTGGCCCGCAGCGGCCCTCTACTTTGATATGATCATCAAGAACTATCCCGATCTTTCCGTGGGGGGCAAGTCCATCCATCTGACGGTCCTCCAGCAGCTTATCACCCTGGAACGGAGCCCGGAACAAAGGGTCTGGTACTACGAGGAGCTCCTCTCCCGTTTTTCCGATAAGATTAATCCGGGGGTTACTTGGTTCTCTCTGGCCCAGACCTACGAGGAAAACGGGGACTGGAACGGGGCGATCCAGGCCTACACTCAGTTTCTTCCGTATTATGGTACGGTAGTCCCCGGCTTTCCCGACGCCTATACCTACGCCAAGCAGATGGTGGACTTTAACCGTTCCGCCAAGGACTGGACTTTTGAAACCCTAGCCGCCCTGGTCAATGCGGTTGAGGCAGCCCTGGATACGGGGAATAGCTGGCAGCTCCAGCGCTATCAGGCCAAGGTGAATTTCTTTGCCCGTACTTGGGAGCAGGAGGACGAGGACAATTCGGGCATGGCGGAATTCAACCTTTCGGATTTTATGCGGGAGAATCGTATCCGCTATGCTACGGAACTGGACGCAGGCTCCAACGCCAGCGATGCCTACCTGCGGACCTCGGGCTGGTCCCAGTATATTTCGGTCTGGTATCTCTACTTTAGGAAAATCTACTTTCCCCTGGACCCGGAAATCCACGGCCGCTGGGAATGGGCCGGGGTCTATTATGGAGAAAAGTTTTAGATGAAGCTTCGGCTGGCCTTCCTGGCGGTGCTTCTGGGCCTGGCCTTCCTGGCGGCTGCGGAGGACGCGATCCCGGAAGAAGGACTCCCGGAGCATGCGCTTCCGCGCGGCCTGCGACAGATACCGGCGGCGGTCCCGGGGGCGGGGGACGGGGCGGTCCAGACCGGACTAAGGCCCCTGACGATCGAGGGCCTGGAACGGGAACTCTGCCAGCGTTATGTCCAGGAATATTCCAGCCCCGGAGGACTCCGCGGGCTGGTCTCGACCATGGAACGGGGAGGCCCCTACTTGGCCTTTATCCGCCGGCAGATAGAGGAACGGGGCCTGCCCCCGGAGTTCCTCTATCTGCCGGTCATTGAATCATCCTATCTGGTCACGGCGGAGAGCCGTTCCGGGGCGGCAGGGCTCTGGCAGTTTATGACCAATAGCATCGCCCCTTTTGATATGCGGGTTACCGATTGGCTAGACGAGCGGCTGGACTTCTGGAAATCCACCCAGGGAGCCCTGGCCAAGCTGGCGGACAATTACCGGGCCCTGGGGGATTGGGCCCTGGCCCTGGCGGCCTATAACACCGGCCTGGGAGGTATCCAGCGGGTTATCCGGGAGACCGGGATCAAGGATTACTGGCTGCTATCGGAGCGGAAACTCCTGAACACCGAGACTATCCAGTTTGTACCCAAGCTCCTGGCAGTGGCCCATATTCTTGCCAATCCCCGGTTCTATAACCTGGACCTGAACTGGGCCGAAGATCCCCGCTGGACCCGGATCAGCATAGACCGTCAGGTGGACCTGGAGGTTTTGGCCGAAGCTGCGGGAATGGACCCGGCAAGCCTCAAGGCCGCGAACCGGGAGCTGCTCTACGGGCTAACCCCCCCAGAGCCAGGCTATCTGCTCAAGATCAAGGAAGCGGACCTGCCGGCCCTGGCTCTGGTTCTGGCCCAGGAAGACACGGCTCTGATCCGCTATTACTACCACCTCGTGGCCTACGGGGATACACTTTCGGCCCTGGCCCAGCACTACGGCGTTACGCTGGAGCAGATCAGGGCGGAAAATCCCGGTGTAGAGCCCAGCCGGCTCCAGCTTGGGCTTCGTATCAGGATTCCCGCCATCAAGAAGGACGCCCTCCCCTACGAGCCGCTGCGGCCCGAAAACGCCCCTATCGCCCTGGAGGGGACCTATACCGTCAAAAAGGGGGATACCCTCTGGTCCATCGCCCGTGCCTTTGGGATGGACCCCCAGAGCCTGGCCGAGGCCAATAATATGGGACTCAACGATGTTCTCAGGGAAGGAATCAGCCTGAAAACGCCGATAAGGGAATAGAGGAGGCGGTATGAAAGCTTATTTACGGGCGCCGGCAATCCTGGTTCTGTGGTTGACCGGCGCCACCCTGTACGCCCAGAGCTATGACATTTCGGGGTCCCTGAACTGGGACTCCATGGAGATAGAGATTCAGGTATCCCTGGACCTGGCCTCGGCAGGTATCCGGCTCCCCACAGGGCGGTCCCGGGCGGAAGAACTGCTGGACATGGGATATGCCAGCATGTCCCAGTCCTCTATTCTATCCATTTTGATTGATTCCTCCGCCACGCTGGGAGAAAAGATCGGCCGGGGGGAGATATCCGTCCAGGAAGCGGCCTCCCTGGCAGCTTCGGCCCGGAAAATTCCCCCTACCCTTTCCCAGGACATGAGCCGGATTTCCGCAGCCTATACCATTGACCTTTCCGTGCTGAGTTCCCGGCTTATGAAGCACAGCCGGCCCACAGAACCGTTGCGGCCCCTGAGCCCGGTCCCGGGCGCGGCTTATACGGGGATTATCATCATCGCCAACCGGGAACTGCCCATCCATGGCCGCGCTGCATCCACCCTGGTGCGGCCCTGTCTCTTTCCCAGGATATGGGACAGCGATATGACCCTGATCTATGAAAAAACCAGCCTGGACCCGGACATCGCCCGGTCGGCCGGTACCATGATGGTCCGCTATGTCCCGGTGACCAGCATCTTGAGCTCCACTCCCTCGGGGCTCGAGCCGGGTTTAGCGGCCCTGGTGGGGAACAATCCCCTGCGAATTATGGCCCGGGGGGTTTTCGGGGTCTATACGACGGACCCGGTCATCGACCGGGAAGACGCCCTCCTCCTGCTTTCCATCGAGGAAACCCAGCGGCACCTTCGGGAAGGCCGGGTGGCTATCGTCCTCGACGATTCGGTCCTGCGGGCTCCCTTCAAATAACCCTCTTAACCTCGCTACCGCAGCACGCAACAAGGTTGCCTTGAGCCAGGGCTCAAGGCGGCCTTGCCCCAGGCTCAAGGCGGTCTTGCCCCAGGCTCAAGGCGGTCTTGAGCCAGGGCTCAAGGCGGTCTTGAGCCAGGCTCAGCCCCCCCTAGAGGTCCAGCTCGAAAAGGGCCTCGGTCTCCACAGGCATATTGCCCGGCAGCGCGTTTACCCCGATAGCCGCCCGGGCCGGCGCCCCTGCCTCCGGTCCAAACAGGTCGATGAGGAGCCCGGTCCCGCCGTTCGCCACCGCCGGCTGATCATAGAAATCATCGGTAGAGGCCACAAAGCTGAGGACCTTGACGCAGTTCTTTACCCGGCCGAGGCCTCCCTCGACATTCGCCTCCAGGACCGCCAGCACATTGAGCATACAGGAACGGGCCTGCCGCTGCCCCTCCTCCAGGCTGATTTCCCGGCCCAGTTTGCCCTGAACCGGCTTCTCCGGCCCGCAGCCCGACACATAGACCAGATTCCCGCCGAAACGCTTAACCGGGGCGTAAAGCCCTCCCTTGGCCGGCGGCGGCGGCAGACTTATCCCCAGTTCCTTCATCCGTGCATACACATCCATGACATACTCCTAAAAAGTTATTAGCGCCGGGGGTTAATACCCCGCCCTTAGGGCGTAATTTGGGTATTAACCCCAGACCGGTTTCCCGGCCCGGGCGCAGATTGCACCATCTTCCCACGCGATGTTCCCGTTGACGAGTACCGTGTCCATGCCGGCAGCCCGCTCCCGGGGATGGGCGTAACCGGCCGGGCCGGTAAAAGACGCCGGGTCAAAGACCAGTACATCGGCAAAGGCTCCCGGCTCAAGCCGCCCCCGGCCGGCAATACCAAAGCGTTCCGCCGGTATGGACGTCATCTTCTGGATGGCCCGTTCCAGGGGCATCAAAGGCCGTTCCTGCACATAGTCCCGGAGGAATTTGGGGAAGGCCCCGTGCAGCCGGGGATGGGGGTTTTCGCCGCCCCCATAGAGGGCGTCGGAGATAAGGGCCGTCCAGGGCAGGTTTGCCACGGTGTCAATATCCTCCTGGGCCATACTCAGGAGGATGATCCCGGTGCGATACCCCTCGTTCACGAGCAGATCGCAGAGCAGATCCACCGGATCGGCGTAACCGGCCCCCGCCGCAGCGGTCTTTATGGACTGGCCGGAACTGAGGAGCACCCGGTCCCAGCCGATACTCGCAGCCATATTGTCCCAGCCGGGATGCTCGCCGGAGATCGACCGCCTAAGAGCTTCCCGGCCGGTTGATCCGGCAAGCTTTCCTGCCAGGGCTGCGGGGGTCTCTTCCCGTATATCCGGCGGGATCAGGGACAAGAGCGTCGTGGAACCTCCATCGTAGGGGTAAAAGTCTGCGGTTACCGCCTGGCCTCGTGCACGGGCCGCCTCGATCCGCGCAATAGCCTGGAAGATGGCCGAACGCCAGTTTCTGATCCCGGTGGCCTTGAAGTGGCTGATATTGAGGGGAATCCCGGCGGATTCAGCCACGTCGATCATCTCCTGGACCGAATCCGGCAGGCTGTCCCCCTCGCCGCGGATATGGGTACAGAGGATCCCCCCGGCCTTTGCCGCAGGCCGTGCCAGGGCGATAAGCTCCTCCCGGCGGGAATAACATTCAGGCTGATACATGATGCCGAAGGAAAGCCCCAGAGCCCCGGCGTCCATGGCCTCACCGATATGCGCGGCGGCCTGAGCCAGTTCCTCCGGCGAGAAGGCCGTCCGGGCAAAACCCCTGACGGCGGTCTTTACCGCACCGGCCCCGGCGAGGAAGCCCAGGTTGATGGGCAGGGGCAGCTTTTCCAGGGCCGCCGCATAGGCCGTATAACTTTCAAAGGGAAGCCCCTCATGAACCGTCCCAATGACCGGCTCGATGTAACGGTACCAGTCTTCACGCCAACGGGGATTAGCCGCCGCAGGTACCGGCGCGATGCCGCAGTTGCCCACCACCGTGGTGGTGATACCCTGGGCCAATTCCGTTTCACCGAATTCCGGCGCACTAAAGACCGCCGCATCGGCATGGCGATGGGTATCAACAAACCCTGGACACACGACCCGGCCCCGGGCGTCTATCAGCGCGACACCGGACGCGGGCGCCGCAAGCTGCGACCCTGTCTGCGGCCCGATGGCGGCGATCCGTTCACCTTCTATCAATACATCACCCGAAAAGGGCGGCCTGCCGGAGCCATCGTAGACCCTACCACTGCGTATCAGAATAGCCATAATTAAACCAGCATCCCCCGGGCCTCGACCACCTGCCGCCGGACCGCGCCCTTTTCCAGCAAATACACGCTGTTCTGCATATTGATCGCCGTGCAAACGTGGATGGGAACCAGCGTAATGACCTGCCCCACAGAAAGGCCCGTGAGGCCGCTGGTCGAACGAATAATACCGTGTTCCTCGTTCATACGGTCAAGCCGCAGGTGATCTGCGGTTTCGAATGAAACCGGGTCTTCCACAAGAGCATAGCCGGGATAGTTCCCCGGCAACGTGTTGAGAGGCGTATCCGTGGGAAAGCATTTGGTCCCGCCGTCGATCACCGCGTAATCTGGCCGGGGGCAGCTTACCACGGTAGCGGCGTAGCGTACCGCCATATCCTCCACCCGTGCCGCCCCCTCTTGCACCGTCATGATATCGTTGAAAATATAGGTGCCGGGCCGTATCTCATTGACTTTGCCGATCCGCGCCAAGGCCAGGGCTGTAGGGGTTGATCCACCGCTGATATCCCGAATGTTCACTCCCCGGCGCCGAATCTCCTGGGCAATTTGCTCAAGGAGTTCAGCCTCCTCACGGGCGGCCAGTTCATGATCGCTGACGCCGGCGCCCCGGTACAGGAGGCCCTTAAACGTGTAGATACCGGTCAGTTCCAGACCCGGCAGCTTGGCAACGGCCTCAGCCAGGCCCGCCGCCGCTTCCAGGGGTACACCCGTACGGCGCTTCCCGGTATCGATTTCCAGCCGCACTTCCAACCACAGCCCGGCTTCCCGGGCTGCCTCGCTCAGGGCTTGGGCCCCGGCAAGGCTGTCTACTGCCAGGATCAGCCGCTTGAGCTTGGACACCAAAACCAGGGCCCGCCTGATACGGAAGGCCCCCACCAGGGGGTAGGCGATGAAGATGTCGTCCAGGCCCCCGGCGGCCATGACCTCGGCCTCGCTGACCTTGGCGCAGGTAATACCCGCAGCCCCGGCCTCCGCCTGCATCCGGGCGAAGAAGGCTGTCTTATGGGTTTTGATATGGGGCCGCAGCCGGCAATGGGCCTCGTCGGCGGCCCGCTGCATGGCGGCAATATTGCGCCGGACCTGCTCCACATCAATGATAATACAGGGGGTTTCCAGTTCGGCGAGGATCTTCCGGCTCAGGTTCATCGGGTCAGCCCATGACCACACGGACCTTGCTGACGGTTCCCGGCTTCTGTGCGGGGACGCTGGCGCTGGACACCGGGCTGCCGTTCAGGTACAGGACCTTGACGCCCTTGCTGACACCCAGGGCATTGTCCAGTTCAATTTCATAGGCAGCGCCCCGCCAGACCCGCCTTGCCGTAAAGCCCTTCCAGTCCGGCGGGATACAGGGGTCGATGACCAGCGCGTCGAAGTCCGGGCGGATACCCAGCATATAGCGGGTGGCGGCAAAATAGCTCCAGCCGCCGGAACCGGTCATAAAGGGGTGCCGGGCCCGGCCAAAGGCGGTATGATCTTTCCCCATGACAAACTGACAGGTCGAATAAGGTTCGCTCTCCCGAATTTCGATCTTGTCGTTCTGGTTGTAGGGACAGAGGGAGTCGTAGAACTTCATGGCCCGGTCTCCCCGGCCCAGGATTGCCTCGGCGCACCAAGCCCAAGGGTTCGGGTGGCTGAAGATAGCCCCGTTTTCCTTGACCCCGGGATAGACCCGGGTGGCAAAGCCAATTTCATCATCAATTTTGGTGTAGGACGGCGCATTAAGCATGAGGCCGTATTCGGTGTACAGGTACTGGTCCACGGCATCCATGGCTGCCTGGGCGTGTTCCTGTGGGGCGGCCAGGGAGAGCACCGCCCAGGTGTTGGACTCCATGAAGACTTTGCCCTCCGTGGATTCCGGGGTGCCGATCTTCCGGCCCGATGCCGTGATGCCCCGGGTGTACCAGGAGCCGTTCCAGAGTACTTGCTCGCAGACCGTCCGTACCTTGGCCGCCATCGCTTCATACGTATCGGCCTCGGCTTTGCGGCCCAGATGCCGTGCCAGAGCGACAAAATGGGTCAGCGCCCAATGGTGGAGGAAGGAGACCATGGCGCTTTCACCACCCCCCAGATTGAGGCAGTCGTTCCAGTCGGCCCGGAGCCCCTTACAGATGCCGTTGGCCCCCACCTGTCCGGCGGAAAAGTCCAGAATCCGGGTCATGTGCTCCCAAACCGTGCCTTGGCCGCCATCAGCATAAGTATAGACCTCGTCCACAAAGCCGAAATCACCGGTTTCGCGGATATACTCGACAATGGCCGTTACGAGCCAGAGCGCGTCATCGGCGCAGGCGTCCTTGAGGCCGTGGATCATTTGGCTCTTGTCTGTGGGCGCCACGGTAGGAGACTTGAAATGGTCCTCTTTTTTGTCTTCGAACCAAACCGGCTCGAAAAGGTGCAGCCCGTAGCCCTGGCTGGTAAGCCCCCGAAGGAGCTCTGTAATGCGGCTGCGGCACTTTTCGGGGTTAGAATGGGGCACGCACATAGCGTCCTGGGCCGTGTCCCGGTAACCCAGACCCGTACGGCCCCCAACCTCAATAAAGGAAGCAAAGCGGGAGAACATGATGTTGATCTCGCTCTGGTAAAGGGTCCAGATATTGACCATAGTATTCATCCCCTCGTGGGGGGTCTTGACCTGTAATTTCCCCAGCTTGTCATCCCAGAAGCCGCCTAATGCGGCAAAGGCGGCATCCACAGCCTTAAAATCGCTGTATCGTGTCCTGAAACGCTTACCTTCAGCCCGGTCTCCCTCGCCCAGCATAAAGACGATACGGGCGTCCGCACCGGGTTCCAGGCTGATCTTCCGGTGGAGGCCGCCGCAGTGGTTCCCTCCCAATTCACCCGACCCAGAGCAACGGCCCTTTTCCACGGCAACAGGGTTGGCTTCGGTCCGGTAGGGCCCGATAAAGGTATCCCGCAGACAATCGTAGCCCGCATCGGCCTCGTTGGGGCCCTGCGTCTCGCTGGCGGTAAAAAACTGATAGCCCGCAGGCTCGTAAAAAGGGTCCATCACGATGACGCCGTCCTCAAAGGAGGAACCCGCACAGTAGAGGCTCATCTGGAAGTTCTGGTTGTCGATACGGATCTCGTGGAAGGAAAACTCGCAGTAGGAAAAAACACTCAAATGGCGCTTCCGCCCCGAATCATTTTTCAACGCAATATCCCAGAGCTCCACCGGGTCTTCGATAGGAATAAACAGGGTCTGCTCGGCCTTGATTCCCTGATACTCGCACTGGTACTTGCTGTAGGAAAGCCCATGGCGGCAGGTGTATGCAGCCTTGTCGAGGGGCTTACCCACGGGCTGCCAGGATACGGTCCAGTACTCCCCGGTATCGTCGTCCCGAATATAGACGTAGTGGCCGGGCCGGTCCATAGGCACCCCGTTGGGCCTGAACCGGGTGATGCGGTGGTGCTCCGGGGACTGGTAAAACACATAGCCCCCGGCCGTATGGTTCAGCACACCGCACATGTTCCGGACGCCAATGTAGTTGGTCCAGGAAACCGGCAAATCCACCCGGTCGATCACGTATTCGCGGTGCTCGTTGTCAAAATGTCCGTAGCGCATATATCTTCCCTAGCCCTTGACTGCCCCTGCCGCGACGCCCTTGGTAATCTGCTTGCGGAAGACCATGTAGAAGATCACCATGGGGAGCATACCGATGACCAGGGCGGAGAACTGTTTACCGTAGTCCGTGGCAAGCTGGCCCGCGAATTTATTGATCCCCACCGGCAGAGACTTAATGGCGTCGTTGGAGGTCAGGACATTGATCATCATAAACTCATTCCAGGTACCCGAGAAAGTGAGGATACCGATAGTCATGGCCACGGGAAGGATCATGGGGAAGATGATCCTGGCGAAAATTTGCAGGTACTTGGCCCCGTCGATCCGGGCCGACTCAACCAGGGCCAGGGGAATACTCTTGATAAAGTCCGTGGCCAGGTAAATCGCCATGGGAAGCCCCAGGCCGATGTAAGGAATCAGCACCCCGAGACGGGTATCGTAAAGGCCCACGGCGTTCATCATCAAAAAGAGGGGTACCATGATGGATTGCAGGGTTAGAAGTATCCCGATAATAAACATACCGTGGAGAACCGGGGTGGCCTTGGAAGGGATCTTCGCAAAGGCAAAACCCGCCATGGACCCCAGGATAATCACGCCCAGCACGGTAATTACCGTGTAGAAGATACTGTTCAGCATCATGGTTCCCAGCTTGGCCATGGTCCAGGCGTAGGGATAGTTCCCAAAGAACCAGAGCTTGGGCATGGCCAGTTTGCTGTTCGTGATATACTCCTGGGTGGTCTTGAAGGACTGGATAATCAACCAGAAGATAGGATAGATGGCCATCACGGCAAAGACGCCCATCACGATATAAATCACTATTTTGGCCCCGAGGGCCCCTTTTCTTATGTCCGCCATTATTCTCTCCCTCCAAAGCGCTTTTCAACCATCATGGTAATACCAATCAGGCCAAAACTGATGACCACCATAACCGTGGAAATGGCGTTGGCCAGCGGGTAATTCGGCGCACCCCGGAAGGCCACCATGTACATATAGAGCGAAAGTACACTGGTACGGTTCGCCGGACCTCCGCCGGTCATGGCGTAGAGGAGGTCGAAGGATTTGAGGGAGCCGGAAATCGCCAGGATAGCGCTGGTTACCAGGACCCCCGACAGGGCCGGGAATATGATATGGCGCAGGACCTGCCATTCGCTGGCGCCGTCAATCTTGGCGGCTTCTATAATGGCCACGTCGATACGCTGGATATTAGCCAGGAAAATAATCACGTAGGTACCGGTGTACATCCAGAGCATTACGATGAGTACCGGCGTCATAGGATGCTGGTTCAGGGTAAACTCCGCGGCGGGATTAAAAATATGGACAATCTGCATCCAGACACTGCTGGAATTCAGAAAAAAGTTCTTCATCAGGATACCAATGATGACCGCCGAGATGACATTGGGCAGGTAGATGACGGTCTGGAAAAAATCGGCGCCCTTAACCAGCTTACGGGAGAGGATATAGGCCAGGGCAAAACCCAGGGGTATCTGCCCGAACACGGACATGAGCACGATATACATGTTGTTTTTCAAGGCCACCCAGAAATAGGAGTTGGGGGCCGTAAAAATCTCGATATAGCTCTGGAACCCCACCAGCCTGATATTCGGATTGCCGAAGATCTGGCCGCCCCGGTAGTTGCTCAAGCTCAGTATCAGCGAGAACACCATAGGGAAGGCTACGACGAAAAGATAGATAAGAACTGCCGGAAGAGACAACAGGAGATAGGCTCCCCGCTCTTCCGCTTTAGTGGTCAGATCTTTTTTAGTGGTCAGATCTTTCAAGGGACACTCCTTCTTTATACCATTGCACAAAAAAGAGGCTGCCTGAACCTTCAGACAGCCTCTTGAACGAATTCAGGCTACTGGCCGGCTTTCCATGCGTCGTAGGCGCGCTGGATATCCTGGGCAACCACCGAGGGAGCCTTGCTCCCCAGGCCGATTTCCTGGAGCCCGATATTGCACACCGTGGCGATGGAAGCGTCAAGGGCCGCATCGAACACGCAGGTCGGGGTCGAATACTGGGTCCCCAACTGAGCCATTGCAACCTGGAGGGGTTCAAGGGTCAGCGTGGAGATATCGATCTTCGTATTCGCGGGGGTCGGGGTAGCGCCGGTCTGGACCTGGTAGGCCGCAATCGTAGAACCGGTAAGCCACTTAATGAGCCGCCACGCAGCCTCTTCCTTGGCGGAACCCGCAGGGACGGAGGCGGCAATGCCGTAGCCCGTGCCCATGGTAACGCTCGTGGACTTGTTGATCTTGGCGCCCGCGATGTCGGGGAATACGGTAATCTGGAAGTTCTTCTGCCGGTCCGGCGAAATCAGGGCCTGTCCGGTGGACGAATCGGTGAGGAAGGACCCCATGCGCCAGTCGCCGTCGATAAAGTAAGCGCCCTGGTTGGTGGAGAAGGTCCCCAGACCATCGCCGTAACCGGAAGAAAGGGAGATATTCCGGTCGATAACACCGTCATCATAGATGGTCTTGATAAAGTTCAGGGCCGCCACAAACTCGGGGTCCGTAAACTTGGCCGTTCCGTTCAGGATCTTCTGTTCCCAGCCCGCGCCGCCAAACCGGCCGGCGACCATGGAAAAGAGGCAGCTCTGCATAACCCAGTCGCTCGCGTTGTCCATGATCACGGTCTGCTTACCGGCCGCCTTGAGGATAGGCACCTGGGCCTTGAGTTCCTCGTAGGTGGTGGCGGGCTTAAGCCCCAGGGCATCGAGCACTTCCAGGTTCACGTACATGGCGTGGCTGGAAGTGAGCCCCATGGGAAGCACGGCCAGATAGCCGGCAGCCTGCTGGGACACGTCAAGGACCGCGGGGAGGTAATCGCCCGTCAGATTGTCCTTCTGGAGGAGGGACGACAGGTCCTTGAGCAGGTGCTCGTTGTGGAGGAACGAGGACCGGCCGGCAGGCCAGGCGTAGACCACATCGGGCATCTGATTCGCCGCAGCATAGGCGGCAATCTTCTCGTGATAGGCCTCGTTGTAGAGGTCCTCGCGGACGATCTTGATATCCGGGTTGGCCGCTTCGAAGGCCTCCCAGATAATCTGAATACCCTGAGCTGTGTTGGCAGCCGTCAGGTCCGTGTAATTAAGTACCCGCAGCTCAACCTGAGCCGTGGTACCCGTGGTTTCTGCCGTCTTGGAACAGCCTACAAACAGGACTGCCAGGGCAAGAAACGCGATCAGTACCGTCAAAAGGACGCTACTTCTCTTTTTCATACGTTTTCTCCTTACCTTTAAGGTTTGATAGTTTAGAGAGCTTGGGCGCTTACCTGTCAGGGCTTACCAGTCCAACCTCTCTCCTTTACTCTAGCACAAGCAAAATGTTTTGTCAAATACTTTTTATCAATTTGTTACAAATTTCGATGCTTTTTTCGATGCTTTTTTCGATGATTCGTTGCGAAGGGTACGCCCCTTGGGGCCCGCTGGCTCTGGGGCGGAGCCCGTTGGCTCTGGGGCGGAGCCCGTTGGCTCTGGGGCGGAGCCCGTTGGCTCTGAGGCGGAGCCCGTTGGCTCTGGGGCGGAGCCCGTTGGCTCTGAGGCGGAGCCCGTTGGCTCTGAGGCGGAGCCCGTTGGCTCTGGGGCGGAGCCCGTTGGCTCTGGGGCGGAGCCCGTTGGCTCTGGGGCGGGTCGCGCCTCACCCATGGCAGGTAACGCCTCAGTACTGCTTGCTTTGCCGCGCTATCCGCGCCTCAAGTTCTTCCGTCGTGAAAAAGCGCCATCCCGCCGCTTCCAAACGGGGGCGGTCTTCTCTCT
>JAITON010000191.1 GCA_031289935.1 Treponema sp. | reverse complement strand
GCCCGCTCTGGGCCATGATCTCCCGGAGCCGGTGGAGCTTGGCGTCCACCATGCGGAGCTGATTATTACACTTATCCTTTTCCTGCTGGACCGTAAAATCGATCCCGCAATGGATCTGGGTGGACCGCCCCGACTTCTTGCCGATGTTCCCGGTCCTGACCCCGTGAATGGCGTAGATATCCCCTCCCAGGATCTGGCTCTTATCGCCCATCTCCAGTTTTTCCATGGCAAAAATGCTGGAATTGACGATTTCGGTGGTTACCGAGACGGTTTTACGGCAGGCTACCCGGCAATTCTCGATAAACTTGGTCCGGAGCAGACCGCCCACCTTGACCAGGGCCGGCCCCCGGCCGATGAGCCCTCCCGCCACGGTCAGGTCCCCTTTGGTCATGACGTCGGTGACGTCGTAGGTCTGCTTGATCGTTACCGAGCCGCCGGAATAGATCTTAAAGCCGTCGGCCACCAGGCCGTGGATAAACACGTCCCCGGGAAAGTTGATGTGCCCGGTGCTATAGCCCACGGAGCCTTTGACGATCAGGTTTTCCTCCACGTTAAGGCTCCGGCTTACCTCGATAAGCTGGCCGTCGATGAGGGCGATGATGTTTTTATCGTCGGCCCGGGTATTCTTCCCGGAGCTCACTCCGGGATGGTTGATCGCTTTGAAGGGCAGCACCGTACTGTGGACGTCTTTGCCGTCCCGGCCTTCGATCCGGGGCCGGAAAACCGCCAGGACCTGGTCTTTTTTGACAATGGTAAAGGGTGAGAAGTTCCGGTAGTCCACATGCTCGCTGTTTTTTGTCGGCGCCGGCCGATTGATCAGATTGGGAACCGGATCGTAGTATTCCCCCACCTCGTTCACCGGGACCTCCCCCCGGGCCACGAGTACTCCCTGGATGGGCTGGCGGCCGGTATTGCAGAGCAGGGCCTTTTCCTGGATATCATCCCACTGGATGCCGTAGTTGATATTCAGCTCTTCCATGAGGTATTCCAGATAAGCGCTGGTAATGAATTTTCCCTGGCCTGCGGGGGGGATAAAATCGGCCCAAGCCTCAATATCGTTTTCGGAAAAGCGTACTACCAGGTGTCCGTCATGCTGGGTTGCCGTAGAGTCCTCCGTTTTCATTATCGGCAAATGCTGACGGTCCTTGATTTTTTTCTTTGATTTTTAGTATTATTCATCTACTTATGGTTTGTTTTGCTTGGAGACTGGCGTGAAGGAACGGATTGCCCGGTTAAAAGCGATTCGAAGACTGATAAAGGCCTGCCGTATCGAATCCCAGGAGGCTCTGTTGGGGCATTTACAGGGGGAGGGTTTCGCGCTTACCCAGGCCACGCTCTCCCGGGATCTCAAGGTCCTTAAAGTGGGTAAGATTTCCGGGGGCAGTAAGGGCTATATCTATTCTCTCCCCAATGACGAGGAACAGCGGGAGTTCGAACGGGCCTATGCCGCCGACTTTTTGCGGGGTTATATTTCCATCGACTGGGCGGGTAACCTGGTGGTGATCAGGACCTATTCGGGCCATTCCGATTCGGTGGCCCTGGCGGTGGATAACCTGGGCCTGGACGATGTGCTGGGGACTATTGCCGGCCGGGATAACACGGTCTTTGCGGTGCTTCGGGAGGGCTTTAGCGGGGAAGAATTTCTGGCCAAGCTCAAACAAAGTATTCCTGAACTGGAAGATTAAAGGGGGGAGACGATGCAGTACACTGATTTTGATAAGACCTTGGTTTACGGCAAGCTGGGGGCTCTGGCCCGGGGGGGCTGGGATTTTGCCTTTACCAGGGAGCTGGACGCCGGTAGAGTTACCCGCTGCCAGACGCCTATGGCCGGGGGGCTCCGCTACTCCTGGGCCGCCAAGGCGGTAGATGACCGGGTCCTGGCCCTGCTTAACGAGTTGGCGGATGAGCAGGAACTGATCGCCAAATACCGGGCCCTGCTCGACGGGGAAATCCTGAACACCGGGGAAAGCCGGAAGGTCCTCCATCACCTGCTCCGGGGCCAGCTTAGTAAGGCGGTCATGCACGGGGGCCGGGACCTGGGGGCCTTTTACCGGGCTGAGCTTGACCGTTTCGGCGCCTTTGCCGATGCCGTCCACGGGGGGGCTATTAAAGGCGCTACGGGCCGGGCCTTTTCCACGGTAGTGCAGATCGGTATCGGTGGCTCGGACCTGGGGCCCCGGGCTCTCTACCTGGCTCTGGAGAACTGGGCCCTGGCTCAGGGCACGCGCAAAATGCGGGCCGCTTTTATCTCCAACGTGGACCCCGACGATGCCTCGGCGGTCCTGGCCGGCATCCCCCTGGAGGAAACGCTCTTTGTTCTGGTATCCAAGAGCGGGACTACCCAGGAGACCCTGGCCAACGAGCTCTTTGTCAGGGCAAAACTGAAGGCCGCGGGCCTGGACCCACGGAAGCAGCTTGTGGCCGTTACCAGCGAGACGAGCCCTCTGGCCCATAATCCCGGCTACCTTGATTCCTTCTATATTGACGATTTTATCGGGGGCCGCTATTCCGCGTCTTCGGCCGTGGGCGGCGTGGTCCTTTCCCTGGCCTTTGGGGCCGGGGTTTTCCGGGACTTTCTGGCCGGGGCCCATGAGGCCGATACCCTGGCCCTGAACCCGAAGCCCGGCGAGAACGCCGCTATGCTGGATGCCCTGATCGGGGTCTGGGAACGGAACTTCCTCAAGTACCCCGCCACGGCAATTCTCCCCTATAGCCAGGCCCTGTGTCGTTTCCCGGCCCATCTCCAGCAGCTTGATATGGAGAGCAACGGTAAGCGGGTCAACCGGGAGGGCACCCCGGTATCCTATGCCACGGGCCCCCTGGTCTTTGGCGAGCCGGGAACCAACGGCCAGCATTCCTTCTACCAGATGCTCCACCAGGGCGCGGACATCATTCCCCTGCAATTTGTAGGTTTCCTGGAGAGCCAGCGGGCCGAGGACGTGGAGCTGGATGGTTCGGTGAGCCAGACCAAGCTCCGGGCCAATCTGGCCGCCCAGATTGTGGCCTTTGCCAAGGGCCAGACTGTGGCCGGCGCCAACCGGAACAAGGAGTTCCCCGGGGGCCGTCCTTCGAGCCTGATCTATGGGAGGCAGCTTAGCCCGGCCTCCCTGGGCGCCCTCCTGGCCCATTACGAGAACAAGGTGATGTTCCAGGGTTTTGTTTGGAACATTAACAGCTTCGATCAGGAGGGGGTCCAGCTCGGCAAGGTCCTCACGAAGAAGGTCCTGTCCAAGGCTACAGGCGATGATGCCCTGGATGCCTACAGCGGGATGTTGGGCATATAGACTTGCCCGGCAAGCCCGGCAAGCCCCGGCTCGCCGGGCTTGCCCCGGCATAGTGCGCAGATGAACTCCGCTATCCCGTTGAAGTGCCGGGGGGTCAGTTTTCTGAGGCTGTCTCCGGGGCCGTTCAGGCTCTGCCAGGTCCGGGGGAGGAGGCGCCGGGAGCGGGGGTTCAGTACCTGCTCCGCCAAACCGGGCCGCTCCTTGAGCAGAGCCTTGAAGGCTGCGGCCTCGCCGGCCGGCAGTACGGTGAGGGTCTGGGCCGCCATACCCGCCCGGAGGAAGCCCGCGTCATCCGAGAAGGGCGTGGGGGCCAGGATTACCTGGGCGGGCCCGGTCCCCGGAGCCATACCCCGGGCCGTTTCCAGGGCGCGGTTCCGCAGCCGCCGGGTCCGCTCCCGAAGCTTTAAGGCCTCGCTGTTCTTGATATCCTTCAATAAATAGTCCACCGTCAGGCTGATAACCAGGCTCTCCCCGACACCGCAGGCGTCAAAGATAAAGATGTTCTGGTCTCCCAGGGCCCCGGCCAGACCGTAAGAGCCCTGTTTGTCCAGGCTCTCCCCGGGTCTGAGTTCTTCCTTGTCGGTAAAGACCATGAGCCAGTTCCCCGGTCCCCCTCCTGCCCGGAGCCTTACGGCGGCGTCCACCAGTTGAAAGACCGCAGCGGAGTTATCGTTGGCTCCGGGGCTCCCGTCCGCCCGGTCGTAGTGGGCCGTCAGGACCGTACCCCCGGATTCCCCCCCAGGGAGCTCTCGGGGGAGCTCCCCCACAAAGATATGGCGGTTCCCGGCAATGTCCACGGGAGTGTAGGGGAGGCCCCGCTCCTGGAGGATTGAGCAGAGGATTTGGCGGCGGTCCGCAAAGGGAGCGGTGAATTCTTCCAGCCGCTCATAGGAGGTCGGCCATTCCCGGCTCCTCATGGCTGGCGGAAGAGGCGGCCCAGGAGGGCGGCAGGCAGAGCCAGGGGCCCCCGGGACCGGCCGTATTTTTCGGCAAAATCCCGGCCCGCTTCGGCCAGGGAAAAACTCCCGTACTTCTGCTTGAGGAAGTCCCAGTGCTTTACCAGCCAGACGTAGAGGTCGCTGCCGGTTCTGCCGGGAAAGTTGGCGTAGAGCCGTTCCGTACGGATTACCAAGATCACCGGCTCGTAGACATTCTTGAACCAGGAACGGAGGGCCTGGTCAAAGGGAATTTCCTCATCAAGCCCCTGGTTCAGGAAGTACTTGTGGACCATAATGTGGTTATAGACCACGTCGTACTGGCCGGGGATACTAAAGTCCAGGTCCTCCGAGCCGGTGATCTTCCCGTAGTCCGTCTTTTCGTAGAAGAGCCGTTTCTCGTAGCCGATGACCGCCTTCCGCAAATCTTCCATGGTCATGGAGGGCCTTAGGCTAATCTCACTGGAAAGGCTCGTAACTTCGGCGTCGATGATTTCCACGCCCTGGGACTTGGCCACCGAGACCCGGTGGTTCCCATCCCGGACAAAGTAGACCCCCCCGATTTCGTAGAGCTGGATAGGCGGCAGGATAATGTCTTTGATCCGGGCCGTGTCCACCCGCTCCCAGCGGGCCCGGAGCCGCTCGGACTTGGGGAGGAAATAACGGTTAAAGTCCCGGTAGCGGCCCTCGCTGCCGGCGATCAGGTTCACGGGAATCTCCTGCATCCCCTTGTAGGTTTCGTTCCGGGGCTTGAGAATCTCCTTGACCTCGCTCAGGGAGAGAAGCTTGTCCCTATCCGTATCCAGAAAGTGCTTGATCTGGGACAGCAGAGCCTTGCCCCGGGCCCTGGAAAAGTCATCCGCCGCCTGTACGGCCACCGTCAAAACCGATTCATCACCCATGGCCTGCCTCCGTATCAATGATATGGTGCCCGTAGGCGTTGAGTATCAGGGTATCCTGATAGCTCCGCACCCGGACTTCGGAGAGATCGTAGAGGTGGACATGCCCGTGGATCAGGTATTTCGGCTTAAAGACCCGCATAAACCAGAGAAAGGCCCGGAAGCCCCGGTGGCAGGGATCGTCCCGGTCGCCGATCCCCTGAGGGGGCGCGTGGGTCAGGAGGATATCCAGGTAACGGCCCCGGGAAAGCCGGTTCCAGAGCAGGGCCGGCAGGAGCTTTGCAATCTCCCAGTACATATCGAAGTTGGTATACTGATTCTCCCCGTGGTTGTAGCGCAGGGAACCCCCGAGCCCCGCAATAAGCAGGCCCCCCTCCCGGTGAACTTTACCGTGGGTGTGGATCAGCCCGGAACTGTGCTGCTCCTGCTCCCGGACCGTTACGGCCGCTCCCTGGTCCCCGTTCAGGTAATAGGCGTATTCCTTAAGGTTATGGTTCCCGAATACAAAGAGCAGCGGTATATTGAGGGAGGAAACGATGAATTCCAGGTAATCCAGAGGCAGGTCCCCCGCGGAAAGCGCCAGACCCACCCCGGCAAAGCGTTCTTTTATAGAGTTAGAATAGACGAGGGGGTCAATCTGGTCGGATACGCAGAGTATTTTCATGGCCGCGCGCTAGATGCCTAGCCGGTTCTCCCGGTTTCCCGCCACTGGTTGATCCGGTCAAAGGCCGCGTTAACCCGGGAGCTTTTTTCCGTAGCCTTTTTGACGTCCTCCGGGTGGCCGGCGTGGCGGTCCGGGTGGTGCAGCTTGAGGAGCCGCTTATAGGCCGCCTTGCAGTCCCCGGCGGAAGCGCCGAAGGGAAGGCCCATCTCCGCAAAGTCCCGGCGGAGGCCTTCCGGGGGCGGCCCCGCGCCGCCGCTGGCGGCATCGCCCAGCTTCTCGTCCCAGGCCGCTTCCTTGCCCCCGCCCGTATGGGCGGAAGCGCCCGGACGGGCGGCATCGCCCAGGAAATCGTCCAGTTCCGCAAAGGCATCGTCCAGGTCCGGGTCCCCGGAACCGCCCGACCGGGACCGCCCAAAGGGCCGTCCCCCAGAGGGGCGCCCATCGTTGATATAGCTTTTTAACACATCCTCAAGACGGTCCAGTATACCCATGCCGGGAGTATAGCACGGCGCGAAAGAAAGCGCCAGAACCCCGGCGCGTCAATGTGCTTGTCGAATGCTCTTGTAGAACCCGCCGCCGCTATCTTCGATACGCTCCGCCGGGGAACTCCAAATGCATTCGCTCCAGGTTGCGCCCCCCAGATCACCCCTTTACGCACAACGAGCCCGCAAGGGCCGTTATGCGGCAATACAAGGCCCTTCATCCCCCCAAAACGCGCAAGTTTTTACCAGCTTTCGTAAAAAGAGCTTGACATATCCCTCGTGATGGTATAAAGTTACTCCGTTATGATGATAATGCACGGAAACAGGGCCGCCATCCGGCGTACGCCGGATGACGCAATCCCGGCTCATAGAGGCGGTTCCCGGTTGAATGTCCCCAAGAGTCCGCCGCCGCTATCTT
>JAITON010000165.1 GCA_031289935.1 Treponema sp. | reverse complement strand
CAACCCAAACAATTATTTCACCTTTTAATGGCAATTTATCCAATGGGCTGTATATGAAATAACCGGCAATTAATATAATAATAGAACCCATTATTATAGGATATCCATATGTTAAGAATCCCATTCTGAAATTATTAAAACTTAAACCAAAATTCCAATCAGGATAAAATAATTTTGTAACAAAAAAACAAAATAATGAAGCAAAAATAATATTTACAATAAAAAACACATTATTATTGGCAATTTCATGATTTAATAGTGCAAACGGCATTCCAGACATGTAAATTCCTGCTGTCAGTCCAGTTAGAATAAGCGGAAATATAATTGAATGTTCTTGTATAAATTTGATCATATATTTCCTAAATTCCCTCCAAATATTTTAATGTCTCATGAATACTATATTTACTCTTTTTTTTAATTTCGTCAAGCCTTTATTCCCATATTATTATTTTTATTTATTATTTCCAACTAATTTAGCCTGCATTTCGCATAACGGGGCGCGGGTAAGCATAGAGGGAGCGGCATTGCGCTTAACACCCTCTTGCCGATACAGGACACGGGCGCCGTCTATACCTCCCCACAAGCCTCGTATCGGCATCCCCCGGGTCCAGTAAGGAACTGCTTGCTTCGTTAAACATCGACAAGGCTTGCCGGCAAACATCGACAGGGCTTGTCGTTAAACATCGACAAGGCTTATCGGCAAACATCGACAAGGCTTGCCGGCAAACATCGACAAGGCTTGTCGTTAAGCATCGACAGGGCTTGTCGTTAAGCATCGACAGGGCTTGTCGTTAAAGGACGGCCAGTCCGGACGGGTTTTCAGGCGTCGCTTGACGGGTCTTGCGGCGCTTCCTCAGTTTGGCTCTGCCCGCTGAGGCAGAGAAGCCGGTAGGGCAAAACTATCGTGCGGGGCTCTTTCAACAGGACGCCGGCTGTGCCGCTGGTTGAACGGGTAACTACCTCCAGGTTCCACTGGCCCGGATCGAGGGCGGCGGGGATGAGGCCGCGGATGACCTGGTTGCTATTCTCGTTGAGCTCTGCCGCCTGAACGCGGGCGGCGGTGCCGGGGTTTACGAACCAGACCCCTTCGCCGTTGCCGGTTCCGGCTACTTTGATCAGGTAGCCTTCCAGCGTGAAGGTGTGGCCCGGGCTGAGGGTCGAGTTTTCTTCACCGGTGAATGTGTCGATGAACCTGGCAAGGTAGCGCTTGTCCGGCGCGGGGCCGAGGACTTCGACTTCGACTTTATCGACGGCTTTCTTGAGGCGGCCCAGGGGCTGAAAGTGCACGGTAACGGGGTGTTTGCTCCGGTCCCAGCGCTCGGTGGCGTTGTTCCAGACGCCGCCGACGTTGACCCACAGTAAGTTCCATGATTGCCATACAAAACTCCTTTTGACGCTAACTTTGTGTACATCATGGGAAGCGGTCTGTATTGACAAATCTTTAGACTTGTCATACTATCAACGAATCAATGAGCTCGAGGAGTGATATACATGACCGGAAGATTTATTGTTTTTGAAGGTATTGATGGTTCGGGGACAACTACTCAAGCTATGATGCTGCACGGGTTTTTGTTATCAAAATCAAAAAAGGCCTTAATAACCTCTGAACCTTCGTCTGGTCCGGTGGGTTGTTTAATCCGGCTCACGCACACAAAAAGGATTAGCAGCACCGGGGATAGACATAGCCGGGAGCGGTATCTATCCCGTCTATTTGCCGCAGATAGAGACGATCATTTGTATAATGATGAAAACGGCATATTAAAGCAAATAGAATCGGGTTATTATGTACTATCAACGCGCTATTATTTATCGTCTTTTGCGTATCATGTTTTTGAGGAAAGGGATTATGAATTTGTTGATCAGATAAATAAAGATTTCCCTCCGCCTGATTATACTTTTTATCTTGATTGCTCCATTGAATGTTCCCTTAAGCGGATAACGTCATCAAGGCTGCCTGATATCAATGAAGAAAAAACGAATTTGCTCAGAGTTAAAAGAAATTACGAATATGCAATTCCCCGGTATAAGGGGAAGATTTCTATCATTAACGCCGATAGAAAACCCCAGGATATACACAGGGAGATTGTCTCTATTTTACAAAACGCGGGATTAATACAATGACTATAATCTTTTCGTGGTAGAGACGCCTTCCCTGCGGCTCAGTGGGGAAGATTCATCTGGGATAATGCCTCGGTGATGCTGTAGCAGTAGTCCCCCAGACGCTCAATGCGCTTCACCAGGTCGATGAACAGCAGCTCGGTCTTGACGTCCTCCCCGGCCTCGATACGCTTGCGGCCCATCTTCCGCAGCTTGTTCCTAAAGTGGTCGATCCGGTTCTCCAGTTCCTCAGCATAGCCCGCTTCACCGGCAGTAAAACCGGTGCCAAACCGTTCCCGCACAAAGCTCAGGAAGTCCTCCACCATGCCGATAAAGGGGGCCAGTGCATCCATCTCCTTCTGCTTGAAGATATGCCGCTTCTTGACGCTCCGTTCCAGGAGCATGCTCACCCCCACGCACTGGTCGGTCAATTCTTCCAGGTCGGCGATGACCCGCAGCAGCATGGAGACCTTCTTTTCCGAACGGGGGTTGAGCTGGTGTCGGCTGCACTCCATGAAAAACAGAGTCAGCTCCTCCCGCATCTGGTCTGCGTAGTCTTCCTGCTCCCGCATCTTTACAAGGAGCTCGTCGATGAGCTTTTCCCGGCCGCCCTCGTCCTTGACGCCCGGCAGAACGGCCCGTATGCGGGTATACATGGAGGAGGCAATGCCGGCCAGATCCTGGACCTCCTTTTCCGCCCGGAGAATCGCCAGTTCAGGGCTCTTGTAGATGGAGCTCTGGTACTCGAAACGGTAGGCCTTGGGGGCTTCTTCCCCCGCTTGCAGCGCCGTAACGCTTTTATCCTTGATGATAAGGCCCACCAGGGCGGCAATCTGCCGCACAAAGGGCAGAAAGATGAGGGTACAAGTGATGTTGAACACGCTGTGAAACATGGCCAGGTGGGTGGCGACGCCCTCACCATCCCGGGGGCCGGGGACCAGGAAATCCACCAGCGCCACAAAGGGCCGGAAGAGGATCATGACGATGACGGCCCCCATCAGGTTAAAGAGCACGTGCACCAGGGCGGTCTGCTTTGCCGCAGGCTTCCCCCCGATGGCCGCCAGGATGGCGTCAATAGTGGTGCCGATGTTGGCCCCCAGGATCATGGCCGCAGCGAGGTCAAAGGCAAGGATCTTCCCGAAGGCCAGGGTAATGATCATGGTGATGGTAGCCGCCGAGGAATGCAGCAACAGGGTTACTACCGTGCCGGTTCCCACGCCGATAAGGAGCGATAGTATCCCCCTCCCGGAAAGGCCGGCGATAAACTCCACCGATGCCGGGTCCACCTCGGGCAGTCCCTGGGTCAGGAACTCCAGGCCCAAAAAGATGAAGCTGAAGCCCATAAACACGCTCCCCAGGTCCTGGTGCTTCCACTTGATGCTTCCCATGATAAAGCCCAGAGCCAGGGCAGGCAGGGCCAGGGCGGCAATGTCAAACTTAAACCCGATGAGGGACACCACCCAGGCCGTGGTGGTGGTACCGATATTAGAGCCCATGATGACCCCGATAGCCTGGGTCAGGCTGAGGATGCCGGCGTTGACAAAAGAGATCAGCATGACCGACACCGCCGAGGAGGACTGGACCATGGTAGTTACCACCGCACCGGTGAACACCCCCATGATCCGGTTCCCGGTCATAAAATTCAGGGCCTTCTGGAGCCGGTCGCCTGCTGCCTGCTGAACCCCGTCGCTCATAATCTTGACGCCGTAGAGGAAAAGGCAGAGCCCTCCTGCCAGACTAAACAGATCTCCCAGGATTCCCATGACTTCTCCTTTGGGGATGGTATATTTCCCTACCAGTCGATGCCTGCGGCCTTTCTGAACCGGGCCACCGTAGCCGCCGCAATGGGCCGGGCCTTCTCGGCGCCCCGGGCTAGAATACGATCCAGGCCGGCCAGATCGGCCATTATCGCGTTGTAGCGTTCACGCAAGGGGGCCAGTTCCCGGTTGATCACCCGGAAGAGCTCTTCCTTGGCCTCTCCCCAGCCCATGCCCCCGCCCCGGTAACGGGCAGCTAAAGCGGTCTGCTCATCCTTCGTGGCAAAGAGTTTATACAAGAGAAAGATTTGGCTCGTCTCCGGGTCCTTGGGCGCTTCCACGGGTTGGGAATCGGTTACCATCCGCTTGATGGTCTTAAGGAGCATGGCCTCGCTCGCAAAGAGGGGGATCGTATTGCCGTAGCTCTTGCTCATCTTCCGGCCGTCCAGGCCCGGCACCACCGCCACCTGCTCCTGCACCGCCGCCTGGGGCAGCTTGAACAGCTCTTGCTTGTAGTTAAAGTTCACCGCCTGGGCAATGTCCTGGGCCATCTCAATGTGCTGCACCTGGTCCTGTCCCACGGGCACTATGTCAGCATCAAAGAGGATGATATCCGCCGCCATGAGTACCGGGTAGGTAAAGAGCCCCATATTGACCCCCGCGTCCGGATCAGCTCCCCGTTCCGCATTATCTTGCACCGCCGCCTTATAGGCGTGGGCCCGGTTCATCAGCCCCTTGGACGTAAAGGCCATCAGCAGGCTGGCAAGCTCGAAGGTCTCGGGGATGGAACTCTGGCGGTAAAAGATGACCTTTTCGGGATCAAGCCCCCCGGCCAGCCAGCCGGCCGCCACCTTGCGGATGCAAGCCGCCAGTTCCCTGGGGTCCTTCATGGTGTTCAGTGCGTGGTAGTCGGCGATAAAATAACGGGCGTCGTACTCCCCGGCCAATGCCAGGGCCGGCTTGATGCTCCCCAGGTAGTTAGCAATATGGGGATCGCCGGTGGGTTTAATCCCCGTGAGGGCTATCTTTTTCATAGTGGACCCATCATAGCGGGAAAGGCCGGAGATGTAAAGATATGGCGGCATCCTTGGCTCCCTTGTCCAAAATTCTTCTATAAGATACCCTATACCCTACTATGGGGGTTTACCATGTACCTGACGGGCTTTCATGCCATTGAAGAGCGGATTAAATCGGGAGGAGCCGGTGCAGGCCCCCTCCTGGTGGCCAAGGCCGGTCCCCGTGCCCGGGAGCTTCTTGCCCTGGCCGCCTCCCATAAGATCCGGGTGGACCGGGTGGGGACCTTCGACCTGGACCGGATTGCCTCGGATCACCGGGGCATTGCCCTGGAAGTTTCGGGCCCCGGAGAAGGCGGCACCGCCGGCGGCACCGTCGGCACAGAGACCACCGTGGAAGCGTTCCTTGCCCGGCTCGGTCCGGCGGGAGGCCCCAATGCCCTGGTTCTGGTACTGGACGAGATCACTGATCCCCATAACTACGGGGCTATCCTCCGGTCCTGCGACCAGTTCGGCGTGGATCTGGTAATCAGCCGGCGGCGGCGCACAGCCAAGCACGCAGAGATCATCGCCCAGACATCCGCCGGGGCCGCCGCCTGGGTACCCGCCGCAGAGACCGCTAACCTGGTCCGGACCCTGGAACAGCTCAAGGAAGCGGGCTTCTGGATCTACGGCGCGGACATGGACGGGGAGCCGGTCTACAGCAAGGATCTCCGGGGCCGGGTCGCCCTGGCCCTGGGTGGCGAGGGTACGGGACTCAGCCGGCTGCTCCGGGAAGCCTGCGACGGTATGGTTGCCGTGCCCTCCGGAGGCCGCATCGACTCCCTCAACGTGTCGGTGGCCGCAGGGATACTCCTCTACGAGATCCGCCGGCAGCAGGGAGAAACACCGAAAAACACGAGCCCTCGCCCGGTGCGGAGCGCAGGCTGATATAGCCCCCCTGGACACTCACCATCTCCCGGGCCAGGTAGAGCCCCAAGCCCACGCCCTCGCTCTGTTGCACCCTAGGGGAACGGTAGAAACGCCCGAATACCCTGGCCTGCTCATCTTCGGCAATACCAGGCCCCGTATCCTCAATGTCAATGCGGCAGAAAAGCTCGAAGGCCCCTGCCCTCAGGGAGACCCGTCCGCCTGGGGGCGTGTACTTTATGGCGTTATCAATAATGTTAGAGAGCGCCTCGGCAGTCCACTTGGGGTCAAAGACAGCGATAGTATTACTGCGCAGGAAGCTGATGCTGATGTCCCTGGCCTGGGCGGCAGATTTTAGCTGGGTGATAACTTCTTCCAGGAGCGCATCAACACTGTTGGCCGCAGGGACCACGGACACAATCCCGGTTTCAAGCCGCGATGCCTTTACCAGCGCATCGGTAAGGAAGCGCAGTTTCTCTGCCTGAGATACGATCAGGGCGGCATGGGAGCGGCTCCCATGCCGGGAGCGGCTCTCCTCCGGAGCTTTTCCGGCCTCGGCCAGAAGGCCCGCATAGAGGAGGAGATTCGCCACCGGGGCCTTGGTCTGGTGGGAGATGTCGGAAATCAAGGTCTTGATACGCTCCTTTTCCGCCGCAAGGTTTTGCCGGGACAGGGCCGATGCCTTGAGCCAGCGGGCAAGTTTGGCCTCCAGGGCAGAAAACAGGGACTCGTCGAAGCTCGTCTCGGTAAAGCCTGCGTCCATGGCCGCGTCCAACATCCCGGCCAGACGCTCCATGACCCGCCGCTCCCTTACGCGGCTCCTCCAGACGATGATACCCGCCGCAATCAAGGCCGCCGCCGCCAGCGCCGCCAAGAGCCTGGTCAAAAGGGAGCCGCCCAGA
This sequence comes from Treponema sp., assembly GCA_031289935.1. Classification (GTDB taxonomy): domain Bacteria; phylum Spirochaetota; class Spirochaetia; order Treponematales; family Breznakiellaceae; genus JAITON01. The sequence continues at coordinate 1,885 of JAITON010000165.1, read as the reverse complement.
GGTAACCCTGGCCGTAGACCGTCTTGATATACACGGGCCGGCCGGGCTCGTCCTCCAGCTTCTCCCGGAGCCGCCTTATGGTCACAGACAGGGCGTTTTCGTCCAGGTATTCGGCGCCCTGCCAGCCCCGCTCAATCAAACGCTCCCGGGGAATGGTTTGGCCGGGATTCATCACCAGAAGTTTAAGGAGCCGCTGCTCGGTCCTGGAAAGCTCCAGGGGCCGGCCATCCCTGGCAAAGACCATAGCGTCAAAGTCCAGGCTGAAGGGGCCCGCAGTAATACTGCCGCGCCGCGCCCCCCCGCCCCGCCTGAGCAGCGCCGCAGTCCGGGCCCGGAGCACCGCCAGGCTGAAGGGCTTGGTCAGGTAATCGTCTGCACCAGACTCAAGGCCCGTAACAATATCCAGCTCGGTATCCCTGGCGGTAAGCATCAGCACCGGTACGGAGGATGCGGCCCTGAGTTCCCGGCACCAGGAGAGGCCGCTGCCGTCGGGGAGATTGATGTCCAGGATAATCAGCGCTGGCGCCAGCGCGGGCGCGGGCCAGCGCTCCTGGCGCCAGCATTCCCGGGCCTCCCGCAGACTGCGGCACTGGACAAAGCGATAGTTTGCCTGTCGCAGCGAGAGCACGATACCCTCATTGAGGAGGATATCGTCTTCAACAATCAGTATAGTCTGCATAGCCTGTTTGGTCATGGATTGCTCCTCCGGCAGCAAGTCTAGCGCCGAAGCCCGTAGCGCGCAAGGTCCACCCGGCCCTCCCCGGACACCTCCACCCCCTCGGCCCGCAGGAGCGCCGTCTGAAGTTCCCGGCCCGCCCCCGCTTCCAGGGCGATGCAGCCATCGACCCGGAGGACCCGGTGCCAGGGGAGGCCCTGCTTTTCCGACAGGGAATGGAGGACCCGCACCACCTGCCGGGCCCCGTTGGGGAACCCCGCCGCCAGGGCAATGTCCCGGTAGCAGCTCACCCGGCCCGGGGGAACGGCGCGGAGGGCTTCAATAATACGGAGGGTGCCTTTGGTCATGGGCTGCGGTTTTTCCATCCTCACGCTTACTCCGCTCCTCATGCAGATAATAGACAAAGAGATCACAGAGAATAGAGACGTTCAGATGGATAGAGGAATAGAGATTAGAGGCGCAATCGGGCGAACAAGTTCACCTACAAACCACGCGCCTTCCTCTATCCTCTCTTCTCTATCCCTCTATCGCCGCCGTCACGTTGGCGCGCAATTCGCGCCGCATGTTCTTCCGGGGTTACATAGTGCCAGCCCCGCGCTTCCCAGTAGGGGCGCATCTCGTCCAGATGCTTGCTGTAGCCTTCCGGGCCGCCATATTGTTCCAACAATTTTTCCCGTGTGTGCCGCACTTCGGCAACGATTGGATCATAAAAACCGCTCATGATAGCATTTCCTTCAGTGGGATATAGGGCATCAAGACTTCCGGCGTTATCAAAAGAGGCGTCCAGAGTCCGTGCCCGTCGTTATATTCTCGCATCGTTATATATGAGGGAAGCCCCAAATGTGCGCAGTTCCAGGTAAGCAAATAATTGATACCCTCCAGTACGCACACTGCCAGATGGTTGCAATCCGTCTTTGCCCGGTCTGGGATGCCAAGCAGCTTCCAGTACATTGCCGCCAGAGCGTCTATTTCAGCCGTTTTGGGGTACACGGGAATGCCCTCAAAAAGTTCGAGCCGCTTTTGCGCGGCCTGTGGATCACCACAGCGAATCTCATCAAGTACATAGTCGCTGATGAACAGGTCATACTTGTGCCGTTCCTCTTCCCAAAACAACCTCGTGGCGGCCTGGTGTCCGGCGATAATGGTATCTCTACTTGGCCACGCCGTAGCGTAGCTGGGTATCGTGCTTTCGACATACAAACTCTTCCG